>JAGHAJ010000232.1 GCA_021161545.1 Synergistota bacterium
CCTTGCTGTAGCGTTCAATACCTGCGACACAATGGAAAACCTCTGGCGCGAGGCAGAGGAGCTCAACATACTGCTCGAAATAATAAGAGAGGGAAGCAAGGCAAAAACTCTGCAAGAGCTTGCAAGGATAATCACAACCACTATAGGCAGAGCGAGGGATTACGAAAACCTGTCTTTATTTACCAAAGAGGGCGACAAACTTGTCATTCAGTACTCCTACTACAAAGAGGGACACAAACCCTCACCAGACACCCCACTTTACGGACATACCATAGGAATAAACCAAAAGAGTGTTATAGTAAGGGCAACAAAGCAAGGCGAGATGCAGAACATACCGGATACCTCAAAGGAGCCTGAATACCTCTGTGGATACGAGTGTTTCAATAGCGAACTTGCCGTTCCCATAAAAGCAGGGGACGAAGTGATAGCAGTATTGAACACGGAAAGCAAAAAGCTAAACGCATTCGACACCCAGGAAGAGCTGTTCTTGTCTCTGGCAGCAGAGGAATCTGCAGGCATGATACAGAACATAAAACTCCAAGAAGACTTGAAGGCCAAGAACGAAGAGCTTATGATGACAGTACAAGAACTCACAGAGAAAGAGAGCAAACTAAGCTCCACAATAGAGCAGATAGAATCCTATACAAAAGAGATAGAGGAAACAAACAGAAAACTATCACAGAAAGAAGAGCAGCTCAAACGCACATACATGCAGACGATAAAGGCACTTTCAGAGCTGATAGAGATAAAAGACCCTTACACGAGGGGGCACTCATTGAGGGTAGCCAAGTGGAGCGTGCGGATTGCAAAGGAGATGGGTATATCAGAACCATACCTGCAGAGGATATTCCTTGCAGGCCTGCTGCATGACATAGGCAAAATAGGGGTAAGGGGTGCGGTCCTGAACAAGGCTGGCAAGCTAACCGAAGAAGAGTATGACGAGATAAAGAAACATCCAGTAATAGGTGCAAATATCTTGAGAGAGGTAAAGCACCTCCAAGACATCGTCCCAGTGATACTCCACCACCACGAGAGGTGGGACGGCAGAGGATACCCGGACGGACTAAAAGGAACAGGAATACCGCTATGGAGCAGGATAATGGCAGTTGCGGATACCCTCGATGCGATGACATCCTCGCGTCCCTACAGAAAAGCTCTCTCTATGGAGGATGCTGTAGAAGAGATAAAGAGAAATGCGGGCAGGCAGTTTGACCCCGATGTAGTAGAAGCATTCCTGAAGATAATAATAGAGAGTAAAGACATACCTAAATAATCAACATTCCATCACCAAAGCTGTAAAAACGATAACGCTTCCTTATAGCAAAGTCGTAAGCACCCCGCATGAGATTCGTGCCACCAAAGGCATAAACAAGCATCAGAAGTGTTGATTTAGGCAGGTGAAAGTTGGTAACAAGTGCATCAACCACCTTAAACCTATACCCCGGATAGATAAAGATGTCTGTCCACCCAGATGAGGCTATTACCTGGCCAGAGTCGTTTGCAACCGTCTCTAAAACCCTGACGGCAGTCGTTCCAACGGCAACGATTCTTCTTCTCTCAGCTTTAGCAGTATTTATAAGGCCTGCTGCATCTTCTGATATCTCAAAATATTCTGCATGCATCTGGTGATGTTCTATCTCATCCACCACAACAGGTCTAAATGTTCCAAGTCCTACATGGAGCGTAACAAACACAACCTTTACCCCCACGGATTTTATCCTTCGAAGGAGCTCCTCTGTAAAGTGGAAACCCGCTGTTGGTGCAGCAACAGAACCCGGCACCTTTGCATAAACTGTCTGGTAATCATCGGCACTCCTAACTTCCCTGCAGATATACGGTGGCAAAGGGACTTTACCTTCCTTTTGAAGAAAGTCATCAAAGCGCTCTGAAGGGGAAAAAGACAGCAGTTTCCTCCCTTCACCAAGGTCCTTTATAACCTCTGCAGAAAAGCCACTATCACCGAAGCTGACTCTATCACCCACATGTAGCCTCTTTGCCCTCTTCACCAGCACTTCCCAAACGCCAGTGTCCCTCTCATTCAATAGGAGTATCTCCACCCTGCCACCTGTAACCTTCCTACCAAACAGCCTTGCAGGTATAACCTTGCTCCAGTTAAAGACCATTACATCGCCTTCGCGAAGATAGTCAACAATCTCGTAAAAGCACCTTTCCTCCAACCGAGAGCTCTTTCTATCCACCACCAAAAGACGACAGTGATCCCTGGGGTATGCAGGCTCCTGTGCAATAAGTTCCTCAGGTAATACATAATCAAATTCAGAAAGCTTCATTTAGTAAAGTTTCACCAGTTTCACTCCGGGATAGTAGTAAAGGAGTATCTGTTTATATGTATAACCATGCTCTGCCATTGCCTTAGCACCCCACTGTGACATTCCAACACCGTGCCCCCATCCTTTACCTACGAAGCGTATGACACCCTCACCAACTACCTGAGGCACAGTCTTTGCACTCCTGTAGCTGTACACTCGCTCCTTCTGAACATCACTGTGCTGTCTAATATACTCCTCGACGGCCTTTTTTCGCGCTTCTGGATGCTTCAGGAAATACAGGAGCTGTTCAGTCGTAAAGTGCTTGAGTCTGAGGAGCTGCATAAATGTCAGCTTCTTAGCAGCCAAACCACCCTGCTTAGTAGAAGCTACAGAGGTAGTCGAAAACAATATCTCAAACTTTGTGCTTCTTAAGTTTTTATATCCAAGTACCGCACGCATCTGCGTGCCTTTGAGTCTCAAAATGCCATGAGTGTGCTTTACCTCAACAGAAAGCACCCTTCCACCTTTATCCCTTTTCGCAACCTTAACATACTCTATATCGCCCACATCTGGATACTTCTTCAGGAGCCTCTTCCTAAAATCGTCGATGGAAAGTTGATACTGCCAGTTGTGATAAGGGGGGGTCTCCTCAAATTTTGCCTTAACAGACTTCAAATATGGATAATACTTACCCCATACACTCTTACTTGAAGAGGTCGCCCCTCCACTGTCAGAGTGATAGAAAGCAGCTATAGGTTTACCATGATATACAAGTATCTCTCCTCTCGTCTCGTTCACTGCCTTCCTTATTACATATCTCTCCGCCGCAACACCTCTATACGCCTGAAATCTCGTGCTACCCACGATGTCAAAACCCGCCTTTCTATAACTACCCCTACTATACAGCGCATATGTCCTCGCAACAACCGCCTGAGCCTTGATTGCCTCTATGTTCCACTTAGGGTTTATCTCCATACCAAGCACACCATAAAGGTAGTGCTCAATGTCAACCACATTTATCAAGACCAGTTTACTCTCATACATCCTCACAAGAAAATACCCCCTATAAGGCCTTGCCTTTATTCTCCCAGTATAAAACCTCACATTTATATACTTTCCCCTTGGGGGATAGATGGCAATCTTCCGACCATACAGATGTTTACCTACTTTTATTCTATTACTGCTCGCCACAAATGTAATCTTCTTCACTCGTGCAATGACTCTGTGGGTAGTCTTGTCCACTACGGTCATCGGCCTACTACTGAACAGGGTAACCTTCTGAACACCAATGAGTATACCAACTTTCAGCCTCCTGGGTGCACGGGCATCTGCAACAGCAGAGCCAAGAAGTAAAACAACAACAATTCCAAACAAAGCCCTTTTCATCAGAAATTACCTCCTGAATATGATATTTATGACGATGCTCAAAAGGATGCTTATAATGAGCGAGGTAACTAAAGGAAAGTAAAACACAAAATTCTTCCTCTGAATGTATATATCCCCCGGTAGTCTTCCAAGCCACGAGTGACCCCCAGTATGCCCCAGCAAGTAGAACAGTCCTCCTATTCCCACCAGAACTATACCCATTACTACAAGTATCTTTGCAAAATGGTTAAGCTCCATTAAATATCCCCTCCTTTTGGGAAAGAATCTCAAATGCTTTACGGGTTGCAACCCTGCCACGAGGCGTCCTTACCACCAACCCAAGTTTCATGAGGTAAGGTTCATACACATCTTCAAGCGTATTTCTATCCTCACCCAGAGAAGACGCTATAGCAGATATACCAACAGGTCCCCCACCAAACCTCTCCACAATAGTCCTCAAAAAGGCGTAGTCCACTCTGTCAAGCCCATTCTCATCTATATTAAGAAAGGCAAGGGCTTCAGAGACTACAGTTTCATCTATAATGCCTTTCTCATGGACCTGCGCAAAATCCCTTACCCTCCTTAAAAGTCTGTTTGCAAGCCGGGGGGTACCTCTTGAACTCCTTGCAATCGTCAAAGCCCCTCGAGGCGTAATCTCCACCCCAATGACTTTGGCCGTCCCCATCACTATCTCGGCAAGTTCATTCACCGGATAAAAGTCCAAAGAGAAGACTATTCCAAACCTGCTCCTCAAAGGAGCTGAAAGCATTCCAACCCTTGTTGTTGCTCCTATAAGGGTAAACGGCTGTAGCTGTATTCTAACGACCTTCGCCAGCGCACCTTTACCCGTTGGTATATCAACTACCCAATCTTCCATAGCAAGATAGAGTATCTCCTCTATCGGCTTTCTGAGTCTGTGAATCTCATCTATGAAAAGGACATCTCTGTAGTTTAGTGCCGCAAGCAGAGATACAAGGTCTGCTGCCCTCTCGATGGCAGTTGCACCTACAGCGGTAAATCCGACACCAAGCTCATTAGCAACAATCCTGGCAAGTGTTGTCTTTCCAAGACCTGCAGGACCTGAAAGTATCATGTGGTCTAACGGTTCTTCTCTCCTCAAAGCAGCATCCACAAAAAGCCTTATTCTGGAAGTTACATCCTTCTGTCCCACAAACTCACCCAAACTGCTGGGTCTAAAAGAGTTCATCTGTTCACCTCAGCAAGAAACCTCTTCAACGCAGACTCTATACCCTCACTATCTTTTACAACAAAATTACGCAGTTTATCCATTACCTCTCTTTTCCTATAGCCAAGCGCAACAAGTGCATCTATCATCTCACCCTTAACACCCTGAAGACCTTCCTGCCTTCTGCTCCACTCCCCCAGCTCCATCAGAATTCTTGCAGCCCGTCTGGGTCCTACACCGGGAACCTGCTCCAGGATAGAGGTATCACCCATATCTGCCCTATACCTCAGCTCCTCAAATGAGACAAAAGAGACTATGTTAAGTGCCAACCTCGAACCTATATTGGGCAGGTGCCTCAGCTTGTTGAAAAACAGCCTCTCCTGTAATGTAGAAAAACCATAAATAGATACTGCATCTTTTCCAATGACAAATTCCGTATAAAGCCTACACCCCTGCCCCACTTCCAGCCTTTCATACAAAGAAACCGGCACATAGACTCTGTAACCTATACCATTCACATCTATAACCACATACGGCAGGTTCTTGCTATCAATCACACCTGAAAGGTACTCAAACATTAAAACTACTTTCCACCCTCCTCAAGGTCGCAACAGCAACTGCCAGAGCATCTGAAACATCAAAGGAAAGCCTTTCCCTTACGTCAAGTAACCTCTTCACCATCTCCCTTACCTGCTCCTTTTTCGCCCTACCATACCCTGTAAGTGCCATCTTCACTTCTATGGGGTTTAGCTCGACAACCGGTATCCCCTGCTGAGCAGCAATCAACAACACCACACCTCTTATCTCTGCCACCCTTATGGCAGTCCTGACATTCCTGTTGAAAAAGAGCTTTTCCACTCCCAAAACTTCCGGTTTTACTCTACCCACAACATCTCTTAAGCCATTATACAGCAAAAGTAAACGCCTTTCCCATGAAACACCTTTAACGCTTATGCTTCCAAAGTCAACTGCACGAATCTCGCTACCATCAGAGACAACAGCAGCATACCCAAGGGCATCACTCCCCGGGTCCACACCAACACACAGCATTCAGACTGCCATCTTCTCCATTATCTCGTCCGGGATATCAAAGTTGGCATAAACCTCCTGAACATCATCGTGTTCCTCAAGCTCTTCCATAAGCTTCATCATGTGTTCGGCATCCTTGCCTTCTAACTTAACGGTAGATTGGGGTATCATGGTAACCTTTGCTTCAACCATAGATATACCTGCATCCTCAAACGCCTGTTTTACACTCTGAAAGTCCTTCGGATCAGTAGTAACCTCTATGCTCCCATCCTCATTCGTCTTCACATCTTCCGCACCTGCATCTATTGCAACTTCCATAACCGCTTCTTCATCTGCACCCTCCAGATATATGTATCCCTTACGTGTAAACATCCATGCAACACACCCGTTCTCACCAAGGCTACCACCGTGCCTTGAGAATATATGCCTCATCTCAGCAGCAGTTCTCTTCCGATTATCGGTAAGCACTTCAACCATAACGGCAACACCGCCCGGGCCATACCCTTCATAAACTATCTCCTCATACGCAACGCCGGATAGCTCACCTGTGCCTTTTTGTATGGCCCTCTTGATATTATCCATAGGCATATTATATTCCCTTGCTTTGTCTACTGCCGCTCTAAGTCTCGGGTTAGCCTCAGGGTCTCCCCCACCCTCTCTTGCCGCCACCATTATTGCCCTTATCAACTTACCAAATATCTTTCCCCTCTGGGCATCAACTTTCTGCTTCTTGTGTTTGATGTTTGCCCACTTAGAATGACCCGACATAAAAGACCCTCCTTAATCGATTTTGCACACCGGCACTGCAGAGCGCTTGTGCATATTCTTTGCCTTCAGCCTCTCTATCCGAACCTTCACATCACCTGAAACATCAAGCCCAAGTATGTATCTATCAAGCTCTTCGTATGTTATACCCATCTCTCCTTCATCAGTCTGCTCCTCCCATAATCCTGCAGATGGCGGTTTATCTATTATCTTCTCTGGTATGCCAAGGTATTCTGCAACCGCCTTTACCTCATGCTTAACCAGGCAGCCAATCGGTAGCATATCCACACCACCATCACCATACTTGGTGAAATACCCCACTTCCAGCTCACTCCTGTTCCCCGTTCCAGCAACCATGTATCCCTTGAGATTCGCAATATGGTAAAGAACAGCCATCCTCAACCTCGGCTTTATGTTTATAACAGCATTTTCCTTTACATCCTTCCCGTCAATACCAACTGCCTTAAGAAAGGCATCAAACACACCATCAAGCACAACTTCTCTCAGAGGAATATCAAACTTTTTGGCTACTAAAAGTGCATCTTCTCTATCTTCCTGCCTACTGTAGCACGGCATGTAAACTCCAAGCATGTCCTTTCCCATCGCCCTCTTAACAAGCACAGCAACAACACTTGAATCTATACCACCACTCATACCAACTACAATCCCATTTACCTTAGCTGACTCAACCTGCTGCCTTATCCACGAAGAAAGCTTCTCGACCACATAAGAAGGCTTCCACCTAACAAGATAGCTATACAACCCTGCATTCACCCCTTTTCAAAAAAGGGAAGGCTTCAAATGCCTTCCCTATGTATCCTCTTCTTCGACCTCCTGTATGGCCTTGCTACCTTCTTCTCTTGCTTCTGCTTCCGTCATGTATCCCCTCGAAACCAAGTCACTCTTGGAAACAATCGTAAAGCGCTCAACCTCCTCCGTAAGCGAGACAACCATCTCGCTGAGCTCCTGAGCAGCCACACCGAGGTTTTCTGCAACTTTGGTCTGTTCCTCAAGCGATGTAGAAACAGCCTCAACTCTGTCTTTCACGGCAGCAACCGCCTTGGTTACACCGTCTATCGCTGCTGCCATTTCCTGTGTGGAAGCAGACTGCTCCTCAGTAATGGATGCTATGTCCTCTATCGATGTAGAAATCTTCCCTATCGCTTTCGTGATATTCTCTATCTCGTCATACGTCACCTGTGCCTGTTTGTGCAGTTTCTCTATATCCTCCTGTTCTTTCTGAGCCCTTTCTGCAACCTTGTCCACCATGCCCTGTATCTTCATAATCAGATTGCCTATCTCACCTGCTGCATTGTTGGACTCTTCTGCCAGCTTCCTTACCTCTTCAGCAACCACTGCAAATCCTCTACCTGCTTCACCTGCACGGGCAGCCTCTATCGCAGCGTTCAGCGCAAGAAGATTCGTCTGGTCCGCTATGTTGGTAATCGTCTCCACTATCTTACCTATATCCTTAGACGCTACAACGACACCGTTTATAGCCTCAACAGACGCCTTGGAACCGGAAGTGACACGCTCTATCATGTTGAATGTATCAGATATTGCAGCAAGACCCCTTTCCGCAGCATCAGTGATCTCCTGTGCCTGTGCCGCCACATTCTGAGCACCCTCCGCAGCCGCCTGTGCAGAAGACGCTATCTCTTCAACACCCGCACTCGTCTCTTCGATGTTAGCAGCAACATCCTCTATCTCCTTGGATACCTGGTCCATGTTTGCCTTTATCTCTTCCGTATTGGCATTGGACTCCTGCGCAGTTGCAGCAAGGGACTGAGATATGTCTGCAACCCGTTTCACGGCATCTGCTATGCTGTGAAGTGTCCTGCTCGTCTTACCCATGAGCTCATTGAAGGCGGTGGCTATCTCCCCAAATTCATCAGAGGTGTAAACCTTCCCGACAGCAGTGAAGTCTCCCTTAGCGGCTGACGCCATAATCTCTTTTATGTTGCTTGCACTCTTCGAAATGCCCCTTGCTATGAACATACCGAGCAAGATGATGATTACAGCAGCAACCACCAGTACAGTGATGTTCATCTTTCTCATGCTCCAGACAGGTGCCAATATCTGCTCTTCAGGAACCGCTAACCATATTACCCAGTGCCAAGGTTTAAAATACATTAAATAGCCAAACTTCTTAACGCCATTAAACTCATATTCATAAGCCCCTTTTCCATGCTCCTTTGCAAACCCAACGACATTCCTTATAGACTTATACTTCTCGTAAGCGTACCTGTTGCCCACAAACTTCTTGTTTGGGTGGTAAACCGTTATACCCGTTTTCGCATCTAATATGGACACGTATCCTTTTTTGCCGTAATGCACCTTCTCTGCAACCTCAACGACTGGCTTTTGTATATCACTTAAGGGTTTTCCAACATAAACAGCACCTATTATCCTGTTCATGTCATCTATGTAAGGTTTGTAAATCGTGTAGTATTCCCTACCAAGGACCGTTGCTATGCCCATATAAGTCTTTCTGCTCATTATAGCCTTATAAACAGGGGAAGAAGTTGGTATATATGTCATTATAGCCCTCGAACCATCCTTCTTTTTGATAGTCGTTACCACCCTCAAAAGTCCCTGAGGTATTACCTGAAAGACCGTTGCAGTTACCCCGAGGTTGTTTGAGACACGGTCGAGTATATTAGGCAAAAACCTCACCGATACACCAGCCATCGTCATATCCGGTATGGTGACCTCTTCCGTCTTCCCTGTAACCTGATTGGTAATCTTTACCTTTACCTTCTTCTGTTCCTCAAGGGACAGCCTGCCAGTAGCGTTCATCTCTTTTTCAACCAGAGTCAATGCCCTTTTAAGCGTATTACTAACATCCTCATGGGCAGCCTCTGCTGCATCGTAAACCGGCAGAGCCGCATGCATCATCCCCTCCTTTGATACTCTTTGAAGAGAATTAGACGCCGTATTGTAATCAAGAAGTCCTACCGTTACAAGTGGCACAATACCCACTATGAGCATAAACACCATTATCTTCGTACCAAGCCCCATCTTCATTTCGCTACACCCCTTTCTTAATAATCTACCTCCTGCGATGGCTATCCACTATTAGCACACTATCAGCAATAAGCCTTCTGTATTTGAAGACCAACGGCTGAGAGACTATCATAAAGACATGCCTCCTGTAGTATATCACCAGTGTCCTCCTGTATCCCTCTCCCCACCTCCTTTTGGTATAAACAGCCCTTCCGTCTCCACTTATACCTACAAAGGCTGGTCGGGTGCTATCCTGCACCTTCAAGACCTGTCTTTTGTAGTAGTCCGCAACATCTTTCAAAGACATGGACACTTTGCTCACATAAACAGCAGCTAAAGGTAAACTCCTCTTCTTTAAGATATAGCAGTTAAAGTACTTCTGCAATCCCCTATCTGAAGTCAAAGGTTCAGCACACGGCAGGAGCATCACACCCTTACCGTAGGGCACAGCTTTCCCACTCTGCCTGCCTACTATTATATACCTATCCTCATATTCATAAAAGAGACCAATCTCATAAATGAGCCTACCCTTACCCACCACGAGGAAAGGGGTATCCATGTCCATTATATCAAGCCAGAGTTTGCCCCTTGCCCTCTTGAGTATAGACCAGTGAAGCCTCTTCATCAAAGGTTGTGCTTTACCCCTATTAAACCGTATCTTTACTTCGATATCCTTATAGGTGTTTTCATAAACCACTTTGTGAAACGCAACCTCATAGTTATGCAACACACTCTCAACTTCTGGTATATACTTTCTTAACACAGAGGCCTCAGCAATGTTCACAAAAGACAACATGCAGGCAAAAAGAAAGAGATACTTCAATATCCAAGCACCCTCGCAGCAAGGCTTTTCTTTATCTCCATTGCACCTGTAGGACATACCTCATTGCAGGTAAAACAGTATATGCACCTGTTCCTATCTATTACGGGATAAGGTTGCATCTTGATAGCCTCTGCGGGGCATGCACCTGCGCATACACCACACTTTACACAACTGCTTTTGTCCAGAGAGGGATAAATCCTCACCAGCCTGTAACCTATAGCACCTATTATGCCAGACATCTTGAGCTTCCAGCTATCTGGCCTCTTAAAGGGAACAACATCTATGCTATCCCCTACTATCTCTATCTCATCAAGCCTGCCCTTACCCACTCCTATTGCATCTGCATAGGTTATCGTGTCCACCTCTTTCGGGTCAAAACCCATTATGTAAGAGGCAACCACATCCAAAGCCACACCATCAGCGGACGCAAGCAGGTACCCTGCCTTTTTGGGACTTCCATGGGAAGGCCCATTACCCTCCATTCCAACAACCGCATCCATAACAGAAAGCTGTGGCATTACCACCCTGTATATATCCACAATACTTTCGGCAAGCATCTTCCTGTTACCAAGCATGTGCGCTGTCCTCCTCGTACCGGATGCCACCGTTCCAAAGATGTTTTTCACCGCACCGGTGATTAGCGTATCCACATGCGTCTTCATCTTCGCTACATTGACAATGAACCCTACCTCACCTACCATCTTTGAGAGGACTATCTCCTTTAAGTGCTTACCATCCATTCTGATACTCTCCATCCCACTTGAGCGCAGCAACGCATACCTGATCCCTTCTGCATCCGCAACATCTTTAACCCCTGTCCTGACAAAAAGCTCATCTTCCTGCCCATCAAATATAAAGCCCGGATTGTCAGCTATCACAATGTCACTTACCTTGTCCTTAAAATACCTGACAATAGCCCTTATAACCTCAGGGTGCGTCGTAACTGCTCTATCAGGCTCCACAGGAGAGATGAGATTCGGTTTTACCAAGAGCCGAGAAGGAGGCTGAAGATCAGGCAAATACGAAAGCAGTCTATATATTGCCCCTTCAACCTCCTCTCTACTATACGAAGAGCACCTCACAACTGCAACTCTCGACACTCACTTCACCCTCTTCAACTTCTTGTTCGGCATCTTACCGGGTAGTCTGCCCCTCTTTGCAACAGGCACACCTTCCACCTCTTTTATATCCATCGTCATATCTATAGGTGTGCCGTGAACTATATAACTTCCTACCCCAAAGCCGTCCACAGGGGCATCCTTTAGCCGCTCAATCTTCTGAGGATTCACACCGCCAGATACAAATATCTTCACATCTCCAAAGCCCTCAAGGTCAAGCCTGTATCTTACTTCCTCTACAAGTTCAGGGGTTATCCCCCCTCTTTCCTCAGGTGTATCAAGTCTTATACCATTTAACTTACCTCCAAGTGCCCGTGCAACCCTGAGAGATTCTTCAGCCTCATCCTTGAATGTATCAACTAATATTATCCTCTGCTCTTCAGGAGGAACAGCCACATCATACAGGCGTGCAACTTCCACCGTATCGCCAATAATAAGTGCTACTGCATGCGGCACCGTCCCTTTTGGCAGGTAACCTGCAAGTTTCGCACCAAGAATGCAGCTCGCACCATCAACTCCGCCAACAATTGCAGCCCTTTCCATAACAGGGGCAACCGCAGGGTGTGTATGCCTTGCGCCGAAGCAGAGAACAGTCCTATCGCCTGCAGCTTTCTTACATTCCCTTGCAGCAGTAGCCCAGCTTGAAGACGCAGAAAGAAAGCCAAGGATTACCGTCTCCCACTGGCCAAACTCATCATACGGACCTTCTATCCTCATAACTACTTCTTTCCTGAAGAACTCCTCACCCTCTTCTATCGACCAGATGCTCACATCAGCACCATCCAGGAAGTTCAAGACCTCCTGAACGCCTGCCATAACGCCATCCTTGCGGGGAAAGATTTCAGCGGTTACAACAGTATGCTCCTTACCCGCCTTCCTTAGTATATCCAAGGTCTTCAGAAAATAGACATCCGTTGTGTAACCTGCAAGAATCTCCTCATGTGTGGCAGAAAAGAGCCTCCTTTCTGCACTTACCCGCAAGCTCACCACATCTTCAAAGCTACTGAGCCTTTTCAATGTGGCACCTCCTACCTGTTAACAAGGACCCAAAGGATGGATGTCAGAAAGAATATCCCTCCAAACACAGCAGTGAGCTTTGTAAGAAGGGGCATCTTTCTCTTCCTCCCCCCACTGTAGTCAGCCAGAGTACCCCCTCCAAATATCCCGTGAAACTGTGCTGCCTTTCTCGACTGCATGAGGACAAGCACAATTATAATGGCAGACACAATTACATGAAACACTATTATTGCTGTTCTCAACGAAACCACTCCTTATGCTTGATTTGAACAAAAATAATTATAACATAGTTGGAGAATTTATCAAGATAGTGGTATAATTACTGTATAAGAGTGGCTACTTCCTGCAAAGGAGGGATTTAGTAATGATAACTATGGGAGCGCTGACACCACATCCTCCAATCATCGTACCAGAAGTAGGTGGGAGAGAAACAAGGAATGTAACTTCAACAATAGAGGCGATGAAAAGGCTTTCTGAGATTATGTGGAGTAAAAACCCCGATACAGTGGTGTTGATAACACCACACAACCTCGTATTCAGAGACGCTGTAGGGATATTGATAGACGATGTATTAAGTGGTTCTCTTGCATCATTCGGTGCACCAGAAGTGAGGCTTTCACTTCAAAACAACATGTCTCTCGTGAAAACCATACAGGAAGAGTGTTTGATGAGCAATTTCCCCACTGCAGAGATAGGAGAAAAGTTCAGATACAGATACGGTATGACACAGATACTCGACCACGCATCGATAGTCCCGTTGTACTACTTGCTGAACGGCAAGGAATTACCACTTGTCATATTAACAATGGCGTTTATGCCATACGAGAGGCTGTTCGAGTTTGGAAAGATACTGCAAAAGGCACTACAGAGATACGAAGGAAATGTGGTGTTAGTGGCAAGTGGAGACCTCTCCCATAGGCTCACGCCCGGTGCACCTGCAGGCTACAACCCTATGGGTAAGGTGTTTGACAAAAAGGTGGTGGATGTAATAAGGAGTTTCGACAGTAAAGGACTTTTAAGTATAGACAAAGAACTGATAGAGGAAGCCGGGGAGTGCGGCTACAGGCCTTTAGTCATGTTGTTTGGGGCATTTGACGGCATAAAGGTAAAGACAGAAGTCCTTTCATACGAAGGACCATTCGGAGTGGGATACTGCGTGGCAGCTATACACCCGGAGAGGGAGGTGTAACGATGCATCCACTGGTTCTGCTCGCAAAACAGGCCGTTGAAGAGTATGTAACGAAAAGGCGCATTATACCTGTGCCAGAGGAACTCACGCCCGAGATGAAGCAGAAAAAGGGGGTATTTGTCTCTCTGCACAAAGGGAAGAATCTCAGAGGTTGCATAGGGACATTCATGCCAACAAGAAAGAATGTAGCCGAGGAGATAATATACAATGCAATAGCTGCCAGCTCAGAAGACCCAAGGTTCTATCCCGTAACACCAGAAGAGTTACCATACATAGAGTATTCCGTAGATGTACTTGAGCCCCCAGAAGAAGTAAAGGATATATCGGAGCTTGACCCAAAGGTTTATGGAGTAATAGTAGAGAAGGGTTTTAGAAAAGGTCTGCTACTGCCAGACTTAGAAGGGGTAGATACCGTAGAGCAGCAGCTATCCATAGCGAAGAGAAAGGCAGGGATATGGGAAGGCGAGGAAGATGTTAGGATATACAGGTTCACAGTTACAAGATACCATTAAAGAGGCCTTGTTTTATGAAAAAGAAAAAGACGGTGTGAGATGTCTTTTATGCCCACATAGGTGCTACATACCTGAAGGCAAAGAAGGTATATGTAAGGCAAGGTTCACCAAAAATGGTAAGCTCTATACAAAGATATACGGTGCAGTTTCTTCCATTGCCATGGACCCCATAGAGAAAAAGCCCCTTTACCACTTCTATCCGGGCAGTGGTATCCTGTCCATAGGGACTGTATTCTGCAACTTTTCGTGCAGATTCTGTCAGAACTGGCAGCTCGTCGAGGCAAAAGTGGATGTAGAATACATACCTCCTGAGCGGATTGTAGAGCTTGCCCTCAGACACAAGAGTATAGGCATAGCCTACACATACTCAGAGCCCGTGATATGGTATGAATATGTGAGGGATACGGCACAACTTGCAAAGGAAAAGGGACTAAAGAATGTGCTCGTAACAAACGGCTTTATCGAAGAGGAGCCTCTAAAAGAGCTGCTACCATACATAGATGCCATGAACATAGACCTAAAATTCTTTGATGATGATACCTACAGAAAGCTCAGTGGTGGCAGATTAAAGCCCGTTTTGAGGAGTATAGAGATAGCCAGCCAGAAGACGCACATAGAGGTAACAAACCTCATAATAACGGGGGTAAACGACAGCGAAGAGATGTTCGTAAAGTTGGTGGATTGGCTGAGCAATGTCTCAAAAGACATACCACTTCACCTCTCAAGATACTTCCCTATGTACAAACTCAACAATCCACCAACACCGTTTCAGACATTGCAGAGATTTTACGAGATAGCGAGTAAGAGGCTGAACTATGTGTATGTGGGAAACATACCATGGGAAGAAGGAGAGGC
>JAGHAJ010000177.1 GCA_021161545.1 Synergistota bacterium
GACGGAAGAGATGGCCTTGCTTTTGGCCAAGAGGTATCATTTTAACAAAATGGAGAAAGTTTCCTTAGCTGCGATATTGCACGATTGTGCAAAGACTCTTCCTTCAGAAAAAGCGTTGGAAAAGGTGCGTAAGTATGGTATTATACTTGATGATGTTGCAGTGGCTAACCCTTTGCTCTGGCATGCTGTAGTTGGTGCAAAGATGGTAGAAGTAGAATTGGGCTTACATGATGAGGAAATAATAAATGCTATAAGGGTGCATACTACGGGAGATAGTAACATGTCAATGCTTGATAAAATCATCTTTATAGCAGATAAGGTGGAATTTGGTAGAGAGTATGGGGGAGTGGATTATTTGAGGGAGCTTGCATGGGTGGATATCGATGTGGCGGTCATGCACTCAATAAAGGGTACATTGCAGTGGGTGTTATACAGGAAGTTGCACTTGCACCCATCTTCTGTATCTACATGGAATGCTGTTATTGATTATGTTAGGGAGTGTTAAAGTTGATGGACAAGATGCTTTTAGATTACTCACAGCAGAAGAGACTTTACGAAAAGAGAAGAAGGAGAAAGAAAATCTTACTCGTTATTGCTGTGGTTATCCTTGCAGCTCTTGTTGGTGGCGGAATAAAGCTCTACAAAACTGTTTTTCCTTCCGAGGAGGAAGTTGCTGAATCCATACAGAAGGTCAATGGAAGGGTATATATTCTATTGTTTGGTGTAGATAGTGTTGAAGGAAGCCACAGATCTGATACAATTGGAGTGGTCTCAATAGACCTTGGGAAAAAGGATATAGGAGTCTTGTCTATTCCCAGGGATACGAGAGTCAGGGTGCCTGGTAGAGGATGGACAAAGATTAATCATTCCTATGCCTATGGGGGAGAAAAACTACTTGCAAGAACGGTGAGTGACTTTATAGGTATTCCGGTTAATTACTATATAAAGATAAACTATAAGGGCTTTATGAATATAGTGGATATGATAGGTGGAGTGAAAATAAAGGTAGAGAAAAATATGCACTATGTTGATAAAGCTGGTCACTTATACATAAATATACCAAAGGGGGAACATGTGTTAACGGGTAAAGAGGCTCTTGGATATGTAAGGTTTAGGCATGATGTCTTAGGTGATATAGGTAGGATAAAGCGCCAGCAAAAATTCGCAATGGCTATGCTGAATAAGATAAGATCAATGAACATGCTCACTAAATTACCATCATTGGTGCCAAAGATATTGAAAGCCATAGACACTAACCTCTCTTACCAGCAAATAATATATTTAGCAAAGTACCTGAAAGACGTGGATTTTTCAAAGATTAGAATTGCTACTGTTCCTGGTAAACCTATAGTACTTGATGGAGTGAGCTACTGGGAGGCTGACCTTAAGGAGCTTCAGCCCATGATTGATTCTGTGCTTTTGGGAAAGAGGCCATTACATAAAAAAGCTGTGCAGAAAAAGGAATACAAGCCTGCAGATATTTCTGTAGAGGTGTTGAATGGTTGTGGTGCGCCTGGTATAGCAGCGAAATTTGGAAACATGCTGAAAGACAAGGGATTTAAAGTTGTTGCAGTGGGTAACGCAAAACACTTTAACTATCCTAGAACGCTTATAGTTGATCATCAATCTATCAAAGAACGTGCTGAACTGGTAAAGAAGTCTTTGGGCTTTGGCAAGGTACTTTTGAAAAAAGAGGAAGTATTTGTTGCTCCTGTAACGGTAATAGTGGGGAAAGATTACAAGAGGAGGTAAACTTGTTGGACGAAAAGTATCTGGCGATTTCGATTGCAAGAGAACTCGAGGGCAAAAAAGCAGAGAATATAGTTGTGTTGTATGTTGGTGAAGAAACGATAATTGCTGACTATTTTATTATATGTACAGGTAGGTCGTCTTTACATATACACTCTCTGGTTGATGACATTGAGGAGTTTACACTGAAGCTGGGGCGTGTCCCTTTACATGTGGAGGGTGAGCGTGGTAGCAGGTGGATATTGATGGACTATGGAGATATAGTTGTTCATATATTTAACAGGGAAGGTCGCGAATTTTATGCACTTGACCGTTTATGGGGAGGTGCTAAAATCGTTTCTTATAAGGAAACAGAGGTGAATAGTGATGAGGGATCTCAGCAGGTTTAAGCCAATGCTTAAGAAGATGCGTGAAGACCTTATTGCAGGTCTAAAAAAACTCGATGAGAGTTATGAAAATGAGTTAACTCCTGAAGAAGTTGAGCTTTCTGACCATATGAGAGAACTAAAGAGGATAAATAGGGAAAGATCATTGATAGAGGATACATTATCAAAGGTAGAAGAAGCTCTGAAAAGATTTGATGAGGGCACTTACGGTAAGTGTATAGATTGCGGTAGAGATATAAGTATAGAGAGACTGGAAGCTGTACCATATGCACAGAGGTGCCTTGAGTGTAAGAAAAAATACGAAAAGGGGTTGAGAGGTTGATAAGGGTAAGATTTGCACCAAGTCCGACAGGGGCATTGCACATAGGTGGAGCCCATACAGCACTGTTTAATTGGTTATTTGTGAGACGTGAAGGTGGTAGGTTTGTCCTGAGGATAGAGGATACAGATAGGGTACGTTCAACCAAGGAGGCTGAAAAGACTATACTTGATGGCCTTCAGTGGTTAGGTATCACATGGGATGAGGGGCCATTCTATCAGTCTGAAAGGTTAAACCTTTACAGGAGATATGCAGAACAACTATTGGAAAACGGACTGGCTTATAAAGAAGGTAGTGCCATAGTATTTCGTACTCCAAGAGAGGGAGCTACATACTTTAAGGATATCGTCTGGGGAGATATAGAGGTAGAGAACGGTTCTTTAAAGGATATAGTCTTGATTAAATCTGATGGTATGCCTACCTATAACTTTGCAGTGGTTGTCGATGACCATACAATGGGTATTACCCACGTTATTAGAGGGGAAGATCATATACCCAATACACCGAAGCAAATTCTTATATATAAAGCTCTTGGCTTTGAAGTGCCAGAGTTTGCTCATCTGCCTATGATTTTGGGCCCTGATAAGACTAAACTCAGTAAACGTCACGGTGCAACAGCTGTAGGAGAGTACAGGAATATGGGATATCTCCCTGAGGCTGTATTTTACTACCTTTCCCTCCTTGGCTGGAGCCCAAAGGAGGAAGGGGATATCCTTTATCCTCAGGAGATTGTAAAACTCTTTGACCTGAGGGACGTTACAAAGCGTGCAGCGGTGTTTGACCTTGAGAAGTTGAAATGGATAAATAAGCTTTTTATAAAAGATAAGTCTCCTGCAGAGCTGGCTAAAGCCATGCGTTTCTTCTGGTTGGAGAAGGGTTATAATATAGATGATTATCCAGAATCGTATCTACAAGATGTTGTAGCTATTTTGCAAGGAAGGGCTTATACGTTGCAGGAGTTGGCAGACTACAGTGATTACCTCTTGAAAGAGAGCCTGAATTATGATAAAATTATTCTTGCAGAGTTTATAGGGGTTATGAAGGGAGAAGAATGGAATTCTCTCATTGAGGAGATAAAGAAGATAGATCCTTTTGTTGTGGAGAACATTGATAATGCAGTAAGGTCATGGCTAAATAAGCGGGGTGTGAAATTAAAAGGTGTAGGACAAGCATTGCGATATGCCTTGACAGCACGGCGAGTTACACCTGGCATATTTGAAGTTATGACTTTGCTGGGTAAAGATAGGGTTGTAGATAGGTTAGAAAGGGCAGTTAGTTTAGTGGTTGGGGAATCGTCTAATTGGCAGGACGCATGACTCTGGATCATGTAGTGGTGGTTCGAGTCCACCTTCCCCAGCCATTTTTTTATTTCCTCGCTTTCTCCATGCTTTCAGGAAAGTTTTATTGTGCAATCTTTCGGTTGTCCTTCAAGTGCTTCTTTCTGGGCGGAGGTTGATACCTTGAGAATAAGAAAAGATGTTGAGGATGCGTTAGAAAAAGGTGTTCCTGTGGTATCCCTGGAATCTACGATAATAGCACATGGTATGCCATATCCCCAAAATGTGGAGGTTGCCCTTGAACTGGAAAGGGTTGCAAGAGAAATGGGTTGTATCCCGGCTACTGTGGGTGTTGTAAATGGTGAAGTAGTTGTTGGCATGACAGAGCAAGAAATAGAGCTTATAGGCAGGGAAGATGGCGTCCTGAAACTCTCTACAAGAGACATTCCTTTGTGTGTAGCCAAGGGTTTATCAGGGGCAACTACGGTTTCAGCAACCTCTTTTATTGCGCATAAGGTTGGCATAGTAGTTTTTGCAACTGGTGGAATAGGAGGTGTTCACAGAGATTTTGGAGAAACTGTAGATGTTTCAAGGGACTTAGAAGAGCTATCCTATGCGGATATTGTTGTAGTCTCTTCTGGAGCTAAGTCTGTGCTTGACCTCAGAAAGACTATTGAATATCTTGAGACAAAGGGTGTATTAGTTTTGGGTTTTAGGACTAGTGAGTTTCCGGCATTTTATACGAGACGTTCTGGTATCACTGTGCCTTCAGTGGATTCAGTAGAAGATATTGCAAAGATATACCGAGAGAAAAAGGAGCTTTCTATTACTTCAGCAGTATTAGTGGCTAATCCCATACCTGTGGAACATGAAATACCAAAAGATACAGTAGATGAATGGATAGAGGCTGCTTTAACAGAATGCAAGAGAGATGGCGTTAGTGGGAAGGATGTTACGCCTTATCTTCTTTCTAAGGTGGAGGAATTAAGTGCTGGTAAGAGTCTTGAAGCGAATATTCATCTTGTTAAGAGTAATGTCAGGCTTGCCTCGGAAATAGCAATGGTGCTCTCGAGATGAAGATCTTGCTCGTTGGGGACATAAATGTGGACATACTTGGAGAGCTTCCTCGTTTCCCCTTTGAAGGAGAGGAAGTGGAGCTTGAAGATTCAGGTGTAAGGATAGGAGGGGCTGCCTTCAACACAGCAGTAGTTTTGAGGCGCCACGGATTAACACCTGTGTTGTTTGCTTCTGTGGGTGAAGATCTCTTTGGCAGAAGTGTCTTGTGTAAATGCAGGGAGATTGGAATTTCTACAGATTTCATCCAGCTAAAATCCCCCATTACAGGCATGGTTTTCTCTTTGAATACACAAAGAGATAGGACTATGTTTACCATAAGAGGTGCAAACAAGGAGCTTTCTGAACCTGAAAAAGTGTATGATATACTGAAAGAATGTGAAATGTTATACATATCCTCTTATGCCTTTATCGAGGGTAAGCAGAAAGCAACTGCTTATGACATCCTGAGCCGTGCCAAGCTACTAAAAAAGTTTGCTGTTTTATCTGTATCTTTCCTAAGTATTATAAAAAATAGGGAGGGCATAGCTGAGATACTTGATGCCTTTGATTTGGTTTCTATGAATAATTTGGAATATATGGAGCTGTTTGGGCATAAAAACCCTTTACAGGTAGTATATGGAAAGAAGGCTTTGCTGGTTACGAAAGGTAGGGGTGGTGCAGATTACTACTCTAATGGTGAGAGAGTGGGCTTGCAACCGGATTTAACAAGTAGTAGCAGATGTCTGACTGGAGCAGGGGATGCCTTTTTAGGGGGGTTTATGGCAGGTCTAGTATTGTACTCTGATGTTAGAAAGGCATTACAACTTGCTACAGGTTCTGCAAGAGATTGGATAATGCAAGAGTAAAGTTTTGTGTTATAATTCTTGAGGAGGGCGTTCATGGTAGAAGATGATCAACTTAAATGGAAACTTCTTGGTTCGAGGCATGTGTTACAAGATAAATGGATAAGTGTCAGGGCCGATATTTGCCAGATGCCAAACGGCAGGGTGGTGGAACCGTTTTATGTGATTGAATATCCTACATGGGTGGCAGCTGTTGCCTTAACGCGTAGTAGGGAAATACTGCTTGTCAGACAGTATCGTCATGGAGTAGGAGAGGTTACACTTGAACTTCCTGCAGGGACGGTAGATGAAGTTGACTTATCCCCAGCGAATGCTATGAGAAGAGAGTTATTGGAGGAAACTGGTTACAGAGGTGACAAGTTCCTGCAGATAGGGAGATTTTCTGTTAACCCGTCCAATCAAAATAACCTTACTATTGCGTTCTTTGTAGAGGATGTGGAAAAGGCTTCTGAACCCTCTCTTGATGATACGGAGGAGATAGAGGTTATTCTGTTACCATTCTGTGAGGTATTTGAGCTCATAAAAGAGGGTAAATTCTTTAATTCTGCTCATATTGCGTCTATTCTACTTGCTGCTGAAAAATTTGGTCTGAGATAGTGAAGATCTGGCTTTTGTATTGACACCATTGAATACAGTGGTATAATAATTTAAGGGTTGCATTTGAATACGAGAGTAAATTCTGATAATAGGATTGGTTTTATGGAGTGAGAGTGTTTATCCCTGAGGCCTGGCAGCTACATGTTGGGATAGGAGGGATAGAGCCTGGCAGAAGGGCCAGGCTTTTGATTTATGGGAGGAGGGGGTTAAAGTGTTCAAAGAAGAAGAGCTTCAAAAGATTTCTCAAAAACGTGGAGAATGGGAAGAAAAAACTAAGAAAGTATTGCAGAAGCATCCTGAGATGAGGGATAGTTTTCGTACCCTTTCTGAGATACCTGTAGAGAGGGTGTACACCCCTGAGCATGTAAAGGACATGGACTATGTGGAGGACTTGGGCTTTCCCGGTGACTACCCTTATACTCGTGGTGTCCAACCAACAATGTATAGAGGAAGGCTGTGGACACTGAGGGAATATGCTGGCTTTGCTACTGCTGAAGAGTCAAATAAAAGGTACAAGTATCTTATAGAACAGGGGCAGATGGGGTTAAGTGTTGCTTTCGACTTACCTACGCAGATAGGATATGACTCTGATCATCCTATGGCACATGGAGAGGTTGGTAAGGTGGGTGTTGCGATTGACTCTCTCAAAGATATGGAGATATTATTTGATGGCATTCCTCTGGATAAAGTGAGTACTTCCATGACAATAAATGCACCGGCTACAGTAATATGGGCCATGTATATTGCCGTTGCTGAGAAGCAGGGAGTTCCCATGGAGAAACTCAGGGGGACAATTCAGAATGACATTTTGAAAGAGTACATAGCGCGTGGAACTTATATTTTCCCTCCAGAGCCTTCTTTGAAACTTATAAGGGATACATTTGAGTTCGGGACTCAGAAGGTACCACTCTGGAATACAATAAGCATAAGCGGGTACCACATAAGGGAAGCAGGTTCTACTGCAGTTCAAGAGGTAGCTTTTACACTTGCAGATGGTATTGCTTACGTGAATGCTGCTGTCAAAGCAGGTCTTGACCCAAATAAGTTTGGACAGAGGTTATCTTTCTTTTTCAATGCGCAACAAGACTTTCTTGAGGAAATTGCAAAGTTTAGGGCTGCAAGGAGACTGTGGGCACGTATAATGAGGGAGAGATTTGGTGTTACAAATCCAAGAGCACTTACCCTAAGATTTCATACCCAGACTGCAGGAGTTTCTCTAACGGCTCAACAGCCAATGGTAAACATTATTAGGACAACGCTTGAAGCCCTTTCCGCGGTGCTTGGAGGTACACAGTCCATGCACACGAACTCTTATGATGAAGCTCTGGCACTTCCTTCTGAGGAATCTGTTACAATTGCAATGAGAACTCAACAGGTAATTGCGTATGAATCTGGTGTTACAAACACGGTCGATCCACTTGCAGGCTCTTACTATATTGAATATCTTACTAACGAAATAGAGAAGAGGGCAATGGAGTACATAGAGAAGATAGACGAACTTGGAGGAATGCTTGCTGCTATAGAGAAAGGGTATCCTCAGCAAGAAATACAGAGTAGTGCCTATAACTATCAAAAAGCGGTAGAGAGCGGAGAAAGAATAGTTGTCGGCGTTAATAAGTTCGTTGTAGAAGAGGAGGAGATGCCGAAGAACTTACTCAAAGTGAATCCAGAGATAGAGGTTGAGCAAAGTAAGGGGCTTAAAGAACTCAGGGAAGGCAGAGATAATTTGAGAGTTAAGGCAGTACTTGAAGACATAAGGAAGGTTGCGAAAGAAGGCAAAGAAAACCTTATGCCATATTTCATAGAAGCAGTGAAGGCTTA
>JAGHAJ010000098.1 GCA_021161545.1 Synergistota bacterium
AATATCATTAGACAAACCAGTTCCTTTCTTCAAATTCCTCATCGGGTACATCAATAGCTATTGTTCCACTCCTTGGTACCCTCTCAAGCACTCTACCCATTTTATCCAACACCACAACAACAACCTCCAATTTATCTCCGCTCTTAGCATCTATAGTAGTCCAATCAAATCCAAGCTCTACAACTTTACACACAGAAACATCTACCTCTCCAACCCCATCAATGCAACCATTATTGCAGATATAAAGGGGTTGACTCCTCGTTCCTTCCCTAAGAGCAAACGGCAAAAGGTAACTTCTATCTCTAACCATGAGATAAATCTTTATTGAAACATCTGGTTCCATACCATCATAAGGGACTGCCCCGCTCAACATTAAAAAGAATTTATTTTCATTGAAGCCAAGAAAGACATTGGTTACAAACTTGTACCCAAACGACATAGAACTCAGCTCATTTCTAACATTAAATTCACCAGCCCCAAGCCACTCTATATAGCCATCAATTCTACCATTTATCTTCGGATACACAAAAGATACAGGTTTCTTCACAAACTCAGAGACAGTAAGCTTAACCGGCAAGAATAGCTCAGGAGGTGGTTCATGCCCCACGCTCTCGTAAACAGATATAAGATTAGATCTGAAAAGTTCATCAAATTCTCTGTGCCATAGAGTAAAGTGTGTTCCGCCAAACCACCAGAACCAGTCACTCCCTTCCGCTATATATATGCACCTCCAAACCTCTTCCGGTACAGGCTTTAAGGACTCTTCAAGGAATTGCCTCGTAGATCTGAGAAGCCTCCACGCTCTGTTCTTTTCATCTTCTCCTATCCAGGTGGAGAAGTTAGCATCTATCCACGAGCCTGGATAAACAGAATTAAGCACGTCTGGACAACCATAACTACTTATATACTCTGAGGGTAATATAGTGTGAACATCCTTAGAGGAGGAAAGCTCTGCATACAGAGCATTCAAAAATCTCTCACCGCCATCTGAATAATATTCCCATGGATTCTCACCATCAAGTGCAACCGTCACTACAGCATTATCTCCCCTCAACTGCCCATCAAGATCGTTCAACCTTGCAACAAAGTCCCGTGCAGCATCTTCGGGAGAATCCCACCCTGAATATGTAAACCCTATAAGATCAGACAAAATCTTGTCTCTAAAGAATATTGCCACATCACCAAACCTATATGGCTTATAGATATCATTCCTATCAAAGCCTCTATCTGATAGTGTTTTCTTGAGTATATCCTCATCTGTTGCTATCCATCTTATTCCATGCTCCCCCATAAGGCTGATAGCCGCTTCTGAAACGCCACCCTCTGCAGGCCACATACCCAGAGGTAACTTTCCAAACACAGAATTATAGTACTCAATTGCATTCTTCACATGAGCAGCTGCATCTTGCCTATAAGAAAAGGCGGGGTAAGGAAGTGGTGCATCAGGCATGCACTTAGAAGCCACATCCGTATCTATGATAAGAGGGAGTATAGGATGATAAAAAGGAGTTGTGGAAATCTCTACCTGAGAAGAATACTCAAGCTCCTTATAAAGCCCTATCACCTCAGATAGCATTTGCATAACTAAGCCCTCCAGGTAAGAGGCATCTTCCGGTTTAAATCCCCTTCCTCTGTTCATCATCTCTACCACATGTTTGTCTCCACTCCTTATCCTATAGGGCATCCACGCTATCACAAACCATATACCGGCATCAAACATCTCTTCATCAGAAAGGCCTATTCCCTCACTATATTTCCGTTTCATAGCGTAGAATCCACGATAGGGTTTTATCATCCTCTCCTCATCCATGGAAAAACAAAGTTTCACAAATGTATCTCTGTCTTTCTCTTCAAAATCAGGAAAGTTACGGATAAATGTCCAAAAGAAATCCTTTATTTTACCATCCCTATAAAGATCTATCTGCTTGAGTAAAGATGGCACAAGATTAAATGTAACCTTAACATCTGGATACCTTCTCAATATCCATGGCATCTCATAATAATCGTGAATTACATGTGCCCATACCCAAGGAAACAGGACACTATTATCCCGAAAATCTACATAGCATGGCTGGTGCATGTGCCAAATAATATTCAAATAAAGCATACACATCACCCTTCCTTCCAGCGAGATACCTTCCTCTTGAGCTCCTCGATGGCAGCATGTAATTTTGCTTTATCTCTACCTTCGGCATAAATGTGAATCAAGGGTTTTGTATCATCAGGTACAAGTGCCATCCACATTTCATCAAGCTCAACCTTTACGCCATCAACTAAGGAGACTCTACCCATACTCCTAAGCTCTTCACTCGCTTTAGTCATAACATTTCCCTTTTCTCGCCATTCACACGGAACAGTAATGTGTCTGAAATCCACCTCACGAAGCTTCTCCCGAAAAGCAGAAAAATCCACATCTACAGACGCTATTATTTCCATGATCTTCACAGCAGAATATATAGCATCATAGGCATGCTGAAACTCGGTAAAGACAAACCTACCATCCAGATCGCCAACAAACACCACACCTGTATCAAAAGATGATTGAAGCAAGGCTCTTGAGACATGTTTTTCCCTCTTTACTCTTATATTTGCAGAAGATACTATCTCATCCACCATCTTAGGAGCAACCACAGGAACAACAAACACAGCAGAATCGTACACAAGGGAAGCCAAATATACCATAACAAGGAGCATATCCACACCTTGATATAAGTATCCATCTTTATCCATCAGAGACAGCGTCTCTCCCCATATCCCCACTGAAAATCCCATATCCACATCCAACATATTTACAATACTGCGAAAGTATTGCTCCCTCCTCTCGGATGCTTCTGGATTTATCAGATTCTCATCTTCAGGATAGGCATCTATGTTTACAACATCACACCTCAACCTTCTCAAAATAGGCGCAAGTGTAGGTGAAACTGTTCCATGAGAGTAATCAACCACCAAGCGAAAACGTCTGTTTCTTATGGATTCCACATCTATCCTCCTCAAAAGCATTGACTGATATTCAGTAAGCACATCATCCATCGGAGTTATACTACCGGGCATACTGTAAGGTGCCCTCCTAAAATCTTCTCTAAAGAATATCCTTTCTATACCTTTCTCCATGGATGAAGATATTTCTACACCACCCTTGTCTACGAAGAATACCTCTGTACTCAAAGGGTCATCTATCACCTGTTTAAAGTAAATACCACCCTTCAAACCCTTAGATGTTATACCGTATCTAAATAGTGGTAAAGGAAGTCCATGAAAGTCCACTGTATGCACGCCTGTAGAGGCAACTCCACCAATAAACGAACGCTTCAATACCCTTGAAGCCTTGTGACTATCTCTACCTGCAGCTATGGTATTACCACTAAGAAGAACCGTACCATAGGCAACCCCTAACTTTGCAGAAAGCTCAGGTGTAAGCTCTACATTCGTAATACCACATACTTTCCCCGCAGAAAATATGCTCTTTTTCCATCTCTCCATCCACACAAGATTATCACTAAGTATGGCATTGCTATCCACTACCCTATTAGGCCAAACCTTTATACCTTCCTTAACATACGCCTCGTCACCAACAACTGCTCCATCTCCCAGCACAACAGACTTGCGCAAAACGGCACCCCTTCCAACCCTCACTCCATTGCATACAATACACCCTTCCGCTTGTGTGTATTCTCCAATATTAACATCATCCCATAATACACTATCACCAACTATTGCCCCCCTGTGAACAACACAGTTCTCACCAATTATGGCATTCCTTATATAAGACTGGTCTCTTATCTCACTACCTCTACCAATAACAACACGCCCAAGAAAGGCAACACCTGAACCTATCTTTACACCTTCCTCCATAAACACAACCGAGTCACCAAACTTCAACGCACTGCCCGACAGTGGTAAGTCCATACTACCATTTAGTACATCCATGTTAACCCTAAGGTACATCTCCGGGTTACCAACATCATACCAGTACCCATCACTTACAACCCCATAAAGAGGAGCACCCTTCTCCAGCAGAAACGGAAACAGATTCTTGCTAAAGTCAAATGGCTCACCCCTTGGTATAACATCAAGCACCTCAGGTTCAAGCACATATATACCAGTATTTATAGTATTGCTGAAGACTTCATCCCAACCCGGTTTCTCCAGAAACTTCACAATCCTATCATCCTTATCAGTCATAACTATTCCAAACTGCAATGGGTCCTCCACATGTGTAAGAGCAATGGTAGCAACACATTCCCTCTCCTTATGAAAGTTAACTATCCTCTTAAGGTCAAAATTGGTAACAACATCGCCGCTTATCACTATAAATGTATCACTAAGCGATTCAGATGCATACTTCACCGCCCCAGCAGTTCCAAAATC
>JAGHAJ010000252.1 GCA_021161545.1 Synergistota bacterium
CTCATTACCAAAACACAAGGGCTCAATATTAGTGCTCTGAAAGTTTCTAAAAAAGTAAAAAGGCTTCATCCAAAAGATTTCAAAGAAGAAAAAACCCCGGTCTGGAGTTTTAAACAAAGAGGCAATTGGGCAACACATAGTGGGGAATACAGAGGCAATTGGTCGCCTTATATCCCAAGGAATGTGATTCTCAAATATTCAAAACCCGGCGAATTAGTGTTAGATTACTTCTGTGGTGCTGGGACTACTGCTGTTGAATGTAAACTCTTAGGAAGAAGGTGTATCGCATTTGATATTAATGATAAGGCAATTGAGTTAGCAAAAAGGAATGTAGATTTTAATGTAGAATCATCACAATTAACCTTACTTGAAGAAAGTCATACAAAGGTTTACGAGCCTGAATTGTCAGTTGGGGATGCAAGAAATTTATCATTCCTGCAAGATAACTCGGTAGACTTAATTTGTGCCCATCCTCCTTATGCAAACATTATCCACTACACAGATTCTAAAAAGGGGGATTTGTCGTTTTTTGATATCGATGATTTCCTAAGAGAAATGTCTGAGGTTGCTAAGGAAAGCTTCAGAGTGCTAAAACCGGGCAGGCAGTGTGCTATCTTGATAGGGGATACACGCAGGAAGAAACATGTAATACCCTTGGGTTTCAAGCTTATAAATGTTTATTTATCTGCGGGTTTTAAATTAAGGGAGCTCGTTATTAAACGGCAACACAATTGCAAGACTACAGGGTTCTGGTATGCTAACAGCATAAAATACAATTTCCTCCTTTTGGCCCATGAGTATTTGCCAATCTTTGAGAAACCTAAGGTATCCATCCCTTTGAGTGTAAGAGAGAGAAGTGTAGATTATAGCTCTATCGTTCCAGCTGTGGAAAAACCGCCGCTAAAGAAGAAATTGGATAAGCTCGAGACTACAACAGTATGGGTCTTGCCGGAAGAAGGTTTTGAAGAGCGTTTGAGTAAAAATGTAGTTGATAGATATTCGAACGGGGGAAACTATTCAACTGTGACCTTTGTTTCCCACTGCAGGAAGGAAAGAAGATTTACTGAAGGAGACACACAAAAGGAGAAACAGTTATTCTTTATCAAATCCCCATTTTTGAATGATAACCCCTCTAAGTGGAGTATTGAGCAGTACTTAAATAAAGTAAAAGAGATTGTGAATCAAGAATTACCTTATTTAAACAAAGGTGGATTTGTGGTGATCCAAACCCGAGATGTAAGGGTAGAGGGATATATAGAACCCCTTGCTAAAAGGCTGGTAGATGAATTGACACATGACAATTTATGGCTTAAAGAGATAGTAGTTGTTACTCAGGATGGAGCAGATCCACAGTTAGAGAAATCAGGAGACTATTTAAAAATAGTCCATCAATATCTACTCGTTTATGAGGTGAAAAAATGAAAAAGCGGAGGAAAATATACAAACATGAGATAGAGCTAACTAACTTAAGAATTGAGAATAGGCCCCGTGAAGAATTCAGGAAACTATTGGAAAGAATAAAGTATAGGGGTTATGAAGTGGAACAACTGTCAGATGGTAGGAAAATAGTAATAACAAAGCCTGGTGGTAAGTTTACATTTGGCAAAATCAAGCGTGAGGATTTTATGGTTTGGGTTTATAATTCTGAAGACCTAACTCTCTGGCTGATCTCTCATAAAGATATATACAATGACCTTGAAGAAAAGGGGAAAGCCAATCCCAGAGAAACCATCAAAATAATAGATGCTCTTGAAAGGGTTTTTAACGGTGAAGACCCTGATAGTGTATTGAAAGATGCAGAATTAAGTAATCCGACAGGAGAACCTCCAGAGGTTTTACTCAAGGCGTATAAGTGGATATGGGGACAAGAAGACTGCAATTATCCGGAAGGGCAGGGTCGTGAGATGTCAATGAAGGGTATAAGAGAACTCCGAGATAAGTTAAGAAGGGCATTAGAGTGAAGTGGGGCAAGTACCTTAAGGATTAAAAGACTACCTTTGTGAGATGCCTTTGGGTAGTGTCTGGCTTACCCAACCTTTGAGATGTCATAAATCCCTTATTAGCCACTTGTGTATTGGGATGATGTCAATCAGGGTATCGTTTATCTTCATGCTTCTTTCTTCATCGAAGGAGATGAGCAGTCCGTGATTCTGCCTGAGCGTCCTGCAGGCCTCTAAAACGCCTTCAATCTCCCTTTTTGTGTTCCTCTCATTCAGCGTGTAAGCCACTTGAATGGGAGGGTCCTTTTGCCTTCAAAGTAAAAGATTCGTATCCTCTCCGCTTTAGCTCTAAGAACACGAGATTTCTGCCTATGAGCTCCGGTTTAAGCTCAAACAATGCCTCCTTCACTTTTTCGAAGTCTTCTAATTCAAAGCCCTGCATTCTGTCGTCCTCGAAGTCCAGATATACGGAACTATTCTCGTATTTCCTGAAAGGGCAGTCCGCTGTCTGTGGGCTTGCAAGGGAGGGGCGTCTTTCCTTTCATGCCAATCCCCGAAGAACTTCTCTCTTTGTTTCACATCTCCAAGAATTGTCTTTGGGGTTTTCCTTATTTTTCTCTCCTCGATCATATCCTTGAATTCTTTTAGCAGTTGTGTGATAATTGAGTTGTGTAAGGGGCTGATACAATTGATTGTATACTACCATAAAAGCACAAAGATACAAATACACAAGCAATCTCGCAGGATTTCTCTTAAACTCGCAGTAGGAGTTTCTTTGCATCTTCAAGGGTCTTTATGTCGAATATAGCGAGTGCCAGCTCATCTATCTTACTAACAGGCGCATTACTCAGAAGTGTTTCCATCTCCCTGTCTATGCTTCCAAACTTGCGAATCAATAACTGCCTCACCAACTCCACCTTGCCCGTCTTCATACCTTCTTTCATGCCCTCTTTCATGCCCTCTTTTATGCCTTTCTTCAGCCCTCTTTCTATACCTTCCTTCAATCCCTTCTCCATACCTATCTTTTCTGCTGTCGTCACAAACGGCACCTTCTTCACCTCCTCAAACTTGACTATCTCCTCGTGAAATCTTCTATCATATCCCTTAGGTAAAGATATCAACCAATCAATAAAAGTGTAAAGCAACAACACATCTTCCCTGGTATATCCCTTGTCATACAATGCCTTCACCAGACTTACCTTCCATAAAAGCCTCTTTTCCACATCCTTCTTTGTCTCCATCTCCCTTAAGTGGGCAAGCACTATCACCGAAAATGGGTTCTTATCTCCCTCAAGCTCCTGCTCTTTCCCCCTATAGTCTAATATCTTTACCACGGGAAAGTGGAACAGGTGGTGAAATCCCCACCTCCTGTATTCGTATGTGTCCTGTCTGAAGTTAAGGTTGTCATCTGCCAATATTGCTAAACTCACCACATTTGCGTTGTACCTGTCGAGTATCCTGTGGTTGTATGTGAACATCCTCCTTGAAAAGTCTTGAGCTGCATATCCCTGAACCTCTATGTGTATGAGTAACCACTCTTCAGTGCCGTCTTTCAAGAATACCTTAACTAATATGTCTGCAAATCTCTTTCCTACCTCAGAGCGGCTCGATATCTTCTGAAGCTCCTTGTCAAGGAACTCATAACCCTTGTTGAAGTCGATGTCCTTCTCTATCTCAGGAAAGAAGAATAATAGAAACTCCCTGAAGTACTTTACAACTGCATCCTTCCAGACTGCATCACTCTTTATCCTCTTCACCTCCTGCATCTCACTACTGATATTATATCACAGCATAAGCCCTCATTATGATCTGGAATTCTTTTCCAATTGTATAACAATTAAGTTATTCATTTAGGGGCTGGCTTGATTGTGTACTACCTTTTTATTACCTGTATTTCAAATATTCCTTTCTTTCACCGCTGTCAAATCCAAATGTTATTTTAATTGCATTTTGGGGGCATACATCTTGACAAGTAGTGCATAAAATACATTCTGTTGATAATATTCTCTTACCTTCATTTTTGTATTTTAAAAGCTCAATATCCATAGGGCAATTTTTTTCACATAAGTGACAATCAATACATTTACTGTTATCAATTGATACTTTTAATAATGAAAAACGAGATGTAAGCTTCTGGAGCACAGGTACAGGACAAACATATTTGCAAAACGCTCTATTATCTTTAAGCAAAGCTGCTAAACTGATTCCAATAACATAATAAAAAATATTTCCAATAGCAAGCCAGTACACTTCGGTTATTGAATGGTTAAATATGTCTTTCGTTCCAATTATAAACCAAAAATATGATACTAATCCAAGGGAAAAAAAGAAATGTATATATCTAATAATTCCAAGATTATGCAACCTTCCGCTTGTTTTTTTCCAGGGTAAAAGGTCTAATATCATGGCTGTCCAGCACGCCCAACCGCACCAGCCTCTACCAAATATCAGAGGCCCAATAATCTTGGCAATAAAATAATGCAAGGTAGCTACTGCGAATACCCCAGCAAATAGATAAAAGAAGAATCCCTCGATCTGCATATTCTCATGCCGAATAAATCCAACATATCCTAATATATACGCTCCTATAAGGAGTTGAGTAATTCTCCTACCCCAAAGAACGTATTTTTTAGGAAGTGCCCCACTTAAGAAAATGCCAATAGCAAGAGAAGTCCCTAAATAGATGAAATTATAGATATAAAAAGATTTACCAGTGGCAAAATACCTCCAAAAGGCAACGCTGTAGAAGATAAATATGAACAATAAAGGAAGTTTTATTGTGCTTAAACTTATGTTCCATTTGTTTTCATCTCTTTTAGGCAAAGTGTCCATCCCCTGTCATTCCCGTCATATTTTCGCCTAACGTTCCCAGCATAAAAGAAGTTTTTGCGATGCAAAATTTGGGTGGGTGCCGTAAGGCACGAACCTTTTATGCTGTGTTAGGCGACGGCCACGCATCATACCTCTCCCCTCCAGAGTATTTCATCAAATATCTCGTCTGGGTAAAGACCGATAACAGCCTTTTTCAACAGGAGTCTTTTGGTATTGGTATCCTTTTCAAGCAGATACTTTGTGATAGTTTGCTTTGGATCATTAGAACAGGAATCGCATATTTCTTTCGGGATCGCTCTTTTAAGAAAATCGATTGGCTTATCCTTGTAACCGTTTACATACCTCTTATGGGCTCTGTATGGGAATTTGGTAATGTTGCTCTCGATATAGAAATGCCAAATATCAAAATCTTTTATTCCTACGTTCGGATTGAGATAATGGGAAGCTGCACCTTGGCATAAACATATTCCAACGAGTGAATTATGATAAGTCCTTGTCAGATGGGGGTTTCTTCTAAAGAAGTCCTCGTGCTCTCTTAATGCTAATCTTCTCAGCTCTTCTAAATCGTTCTTCGTAAGAGGGGTATATAATCTTCCTGCACTCATGACAATTCCACCTTGGGGCTGTCGCCTAACTCGTTTATATGCGAACTGTTTACATATACATCTTTTGTTGCTATGCTCATGTTTTACCTCCTTTTAAAATGTTATCAAGGTAGTGATGAACACACGAGCGATTTAATTATTACACAGCTGGCAAAGGAGTTCAAGGATAAAGGTTAGGGTTTGGCGGGTGGGGAATCTCCACCCGCTTTAGGCTATTTCAGTTCTTCAGGCTCTGGTTCATGATTTCTATGCCCTGCAGGTATTGTTCTTTTTTAAGGTAGTCTATGGCTTCCTTTGCCTGCTGTCTGGTGAGCTCTTTGGTGCTGGATATACCCCACTTCTGTTTTATGTATTCGTGCAGCATCTCCTCATAGTTGTTGGTCCTTGCTATTGTGTGCAGGAGCTTTATCTGGTTTGCTGTGATTGGCTCTGTCTTTTCTTCTGTTTCTGTCTTTTCCTCTGGTTGTTCCACCTCCATGTCGAGGATTTCTGCTATAGCCCTGTTCTTTGCACGGGTCTCTGCCACTGTTGCCGTGTCGTGGTGGAGCCTCTCTGATGGCTCCATCTCCTTGGTGTTGCATACTCCGAGTGATGACACGAGTCTGCCGTTTTCGTCTGTGGCTCTGACTTCCACCATGTATGTGATGCTTCCGTCTGCTTCCTGATAGCTCTGGACATCCCATATCTCGAGGTTGATGTTGTAGAGCTTTGCCAGACTCA
>JAGHAJ010000105.1 GCA_021161545.1 Synergistota bacterium
ACTGACCTTTTTTAACATATATCCTGTGTAAATGCCCATACGTAGTCACCCAACCACCGCCATGGTCTATTATCACCATTCTTCCATAGCCACCCATCCATCCACTATAAACCACTTTTCCTCTATCTGCTGCAACAACAGGCCTACCAAGATAAGTAGCAATATCTATGCCTGGATGGAACTCCCACCTATATCTCCTGAAAGGGTTTCTCCTCCAGCCAAATCCCGATGTTATCTTGCCACTAGTAGGCCAAACAAATTTACCCACACCTACATGTCTGGAAAGCACAGATACTCGCTTCAAGAAACCACTCATCTTTGTCCTATATCCTTTACTATGCACATTACTGACTACATTACCATTAGAAAATTTCAATCCAGGGCTTACCGGCACAAGTATGAGCTGACCTATCTGCATAGTTCTTGGAGATTTTATGTGATTTAATGCAAGTAATTTAGAAAAGCTTACATGAAATCTCCTTGCTATAATCCAAGGATTATCACCAGGTCTAAGTCTATAACGGATATACTGCAACCTCTTGGAAACATAACCCTTAGAGGTTATTCTTATTTTCGTACCCGGCCTCAGACGATTCGGGTTAACAATACTGTTTACAACCATTAGCTGTCTGACACTTACATGGTATCGCCTTGCTATATCCCACAAAGTATCTCCACTCTTAAGCACATAAACAATTTCTTTGGTCCTACTATTATGAGGAGTCTTTTTCACTTGCTTCTTTACCCTTGCTGAGAAGTGCGTGCTTGTCCCAAGATGTGTAGGGAGCACTATTACATCTCCCGGTTTAAGACGCCTGGAATTGGTTATGTGGTTTAGTCTAAGGAGTTCCTTTACAGGTACACCAAATCTATGAGCAATGTCCCATAGCGTATCTCCTTTCCTTATTGTATAACTCCTCATATCCTTGTTGATAGTGTCCGTTTTCATTCGAGTCTTCTTCCCACTTTTAATGATAGGTATCTTTATTCTATGCCCAGGCCTGAGTATAGTAGAAGCATTTAAACCATTTATCTTCATCAATCTTTTCACGTCAACGCTAAATTTATGGGCAATATCCCAGAGTGTATCTCCTTTTCTTATCCTGTACACCTTGTAGTTTGCAGCAAATCCCACACCCACAGCACTAAGAAGGAGAAAAACAGCAAATACAACAAATAGATACTTCCTCAAATCTCACACCTCCGACTCAGGAAAGGTAGTCCACAGCAAAGGCAGCAAACAAAGCAGATCCCATGTAAAGCACACCCTCATCCACATCAAACTTTGGATTATGGTGTGGATAAACTATCCCCTTTTCAGGGTTTCCAATCCCAAGCAAGAAGAACAATCCACGAACCTTCTTAAGGTAAAATGAAAAATCCTCCCCTCCCATAGAGGGTTCAGGTTCTACAACTTTATCTTTTCCAAATAGAGTCTCTGCAACTTTACGGAACTTTTCAGCAATTTCTGAATCATTTATCGTAGGGGATAAAAACGGGCTATACCTATAATTGCACTCCCCTCCCAACGCCTTTGCAGTTCCTTCAAGAATCTCCCCAAGCCTCTTAGACACCAAACTTCTCACTTCTTCGCTAAACGTTCTTATAGTACCTATTACCTTTGCCTTCTCAGGTATAGCATTGAATATAGTTCCTCCAGAAATAGCACCAAAGCTAACAACAGCACTCTCCAAAGGGTTAACATTCCGACTTACTATAGTTTGCGCATTCAACACACCAGAAGAGGCCATAACTATGGGGTCCACACATAGGTGAGGATATGCACCATGTCCAGCTTTTCCAGTAAATACCGCCTCAAATTCATCTGCCGAAGCCAATATTGGACCAGATTTAACACCGATAGTTCCAGAAGGTAGTCCCATCCACACATGTATACCTACAATAGCATCAACATCCGGGTTTTCAAGCACACCATCTTTTATCATCGCAGCAGCACCACTTCTATCCTCATCCTTCTCACTCTCCCAACCAGAGCCCTCTTCGCATGGCTGAAACACAAACTTAACTGTTCCCTTTATTCTATCCTTTATACCAGACAACACAGTTGCAGCACCCAACAGCATAGCAGTATGCGCATCATGTCCACAAGCATGCATAATACCATCATTAACCGACTTATACGGGACATCATTTTCCTCTTGAATACCAAGTGCATCCATATCAGCCCTCATGGCAAGAACTTTTCCTGGCTTACCACCTCTAAGTATACCAACTACACCTGTCCTACCAACCCCTTCTACCACCTCTATACCTAACCTCCTGAGTTCATCAGCAACTATCTTAGACGTCCTCTCCTCTTGAAAACCACGCTCAGGATGCTTGTGAAAATCCCTACGCCAGCCAATTATTTTTGAAGATATAGCCTTTGCTTTCTCTACGATATCATACATAGTAGACCATCTCCTCTTTATCTGTAATTATAGATATTGACTTATTGCCAATTTAATGATTTAATATTTATCAGTCGGGGCGTAGCGCAGTCTGGTCAGCGCGCCTGCTTCGGGAGCAGGAGGTCGGAGGTTCAAGTCCTCTCGCCCCGACCAATTGTCTTTTCACTCCAGCTTCAAGTAAACGGTTCTACCCCTATACCTTAAGTCACCAATGTTATTAAAATTATACCGAAGGTCATTCACAAATGACGAGATAGTACCCCTATAATTAACATAGATCTTTGCATTTCCAGAACTGTAATCCGCAACAACTACCTTACCTACCGCAGGAATATGCTGCAATCTGTCAACCACATCGTTTACCTGATTGAAGCTTTCCATTCCCGAAACCCGAAGTATATACTTATGAAGTCTTCTATCAGAACCACCAGATGGAGCAAGTCCTACAAGATACCTGCCAAGCATAGTAGCAGCCTTTAGCAATGCCTTGCTTCTTGCCTCTCCCCTTGTATATCCAATAGCCTTGGATACAAAAGATTTTGCAAATATAAAGCGTCCATCCTTAGTTCTGTAAGCCCTTGCAGATATGGAAGCCGTACCCGTGTAAAGGCCAAATTCATTCTGTCTCGCCCTATGCATAACTGCCTTTCCTTTCAGAAATACATCTATCCTGTAAAGACTGCCCAATTTCATTATACCATCTACATCACCTTTCAACGCAAGAATTGCTGCCTTGCTTCTCCGAATACGGTTTATCTGGTTTTCATCTACTACCTTAAAGCCTGCATTCATCAGTATTTCGATAACCTTTGCCTCAGCAGCACCTATAGTTCTGTTAAAACCAAAACTGTAACCCTGATAGATAATCACAGCTATTCTTTGATTTTTGCTTATAGCAAAAGCTATAGAGGAAGAAACCAACACAAAAATTAAGGAAAACAGCAACACCTTTTTCATCACAGAGCACCTACTTTCTTCAACTTTCTATTTATAGGAACATAGTTAGGATTTATTTCATGCCCTATCTTCCAGTATTTAATAGCGCTTTTTTTATTGCCTATCTCATAGTAGACCTCACCTATCCAGTAGTAAGCAAGATAATCTCCTTTATACAGTTTTATCGCCTCTTTCAGTATTTTTATGGAGCGTCTATATCTCTTATGAGAATAGTTCCACCACCACTGCTTGTGTATCCTCTTGAGGTTTTCTTTTATCTCAAACGATACAGGAAAGTAGTCTATTACCTTTATGGAATCTGATGTATTAGCAATCCCGTTCTTTGGAGAGATCTTGGGAGTTGACGATGAAGAGGTATTCCCATCCTGCCGACGACTGGTTGATGGCACAGTTTTTGTACTTTCCGTCTTTTTACCCTTATTGAAGAGCTTTGATATGTCACGAGCAGATCTCTGACTTATAACTATCTTC
>JAGHAJ010000194.1 GCA_021161545.1 Synergistota bacterium
ACAATGTAACGATGAAGGTGAGTTTGATAAAGCCGATAGCGTTAGAGAAGGGGTTGCGGTTTGCTATAAGAGAAGGTGGAAGGACAGTAGGTGCTGGTGTTGTCACCGAAATAATAGAATAATGGAGGGGTTTTTCTATGGATGCTCATAGGGTTAGGATAAAATTGAAGGGCTATGATTATAGGTTGCTTGATAAATCCACCTCTCAAATAGTTGAAGCAGTGAAGAGGACGGGAGCTAAGGTTGTGGGACCGATTCCTTTGCCTACTGAGATAAACAGATATATAGTCTTGCGTTCGCCACATAAGGATAAGAACTCAAGAGAGCAGTTTGAGATAAGGACGCACAAGAGGTTATTGGATATAGTAGATTCGAATCCGCAGACGGTAGATTCTTTGATGAAGTTGAATCTTCCATCTGGTGTGGATATTGAAATAAAGATGAAGTAGCTTTGGAGAGAGGTGAATGAAGTTGGCTATAGGGCTATTGGGGTATAAACTTGGTATGACGCAGATCTTCATGCCCACGGGTGAGGTTATACCTGTTACAGTGGTGCAGGCAGGTCCTTGTGTGGTAGTTCAGAGAAGGATGAAGGACAGAGATGGATATAATGCTATTCAGGTGGGATTTGGAGTGATAGATGAAAAAAAGGTGAATAAGCCGCTTAAGGGCCACTTTTCTGCTCATGGAGTAAGACCTGTTAAGTTCCTGAAGGAATTTAGAGTGGATGATGTTGATAAGTATGAAAGTGGACAGGAGATATCTGTTGATATATTCAGCGAGGGGGAAAAAGTGAAAGTAACGGGTATTTCTAAAGGGAAGGGTTTTGCTGGAGCAATGAAGAGGCATGGGTTTCATGGTGGACCTGCAAGTCATGGTTCTGGTTTTCATAGGAAACCTGCTTCTATAGGTATGCATTCTTACCCGGGAAGGGTTTTTAAAGGTAAGAGGATGCCTGGACATATGGGAGTGGACAAGGTTACCGTGAAGAATGTTACTGTTGTGAAAGTGGATAAAGACAATAATCTGATCTTGTTAAAGGGTAGTGTGCCTGGTAATAATAAGAGTTTGGTTGTGATATCTAAATAGGCAATAGATGTGGGGGAGGATTGGTATGATACTACCTTTGAGAAATAATATGGGTGAAGTTGTTGGTGATTTAGAGGTAGATGATGTGGTCTTTAATGCAAAAATCAACGTCCCTTTGATGCATCAGGCCGTTGTTACCTATCTTGCAAATCAAAGGAGAGGAACTGCTTCTACTAAAACGAGGTCTGAAGTAGAAGGTAGTACCAGAAAGGTGTGGAGACAGAAAGGTACTGGTAGAGCAAGGCATGGCTCTATAAGGGCAAATATATTTGTCGGTGGTGGTGTTGTTTTTGGACCTAAACCGAGGAGTTACAGAAAGAAATTGCCGGTTAAGATGAAAAGAGGTGCCTTGCGTTCTTGCCTCTCCGCAAGGGTAAGGGATGATGAGCTTGTTGTGATTGATGATATAGTACTTGAGACACCGAAGACAAAAGAAATGACACAATGGTTGCAGAGGCAGAAGCTTGAAGGGAAGATACTTATGGTGTTGAATTCTGGTAAAACAAATGTTTTTAAAGCATCTAGTAATATACCCAACCTTAAGTTAATAAGGGTTGATAATATAAATATTTATGACCTGTTGAATGCAGATAAAGTAGTTTTTGAAAAAGATGCTTTGAAGAGGGTGGAGGAGGTGTTAAAGCCTTGATTGACACGTATGATATAATAATTAAGCCCATCATTACGGAAAAAACCAGCAGGTTGATGGGGGAAGGGAAGTATGTATTTCAGGTCCACCCGAAGGCTAACAAGATTGAGGTTCGTAAGGCGGTAGAAGCTGTCTTTAAGGTGAGAGTAAAGGATGTTAACCTCATGAATATGAAAGGTAAGAAGAAAAGATTGGGTAGATATGAGGGTAAGAGACCTGATTGGAAAAAGGCAGTAGTTACCCTTCATGAGGGTGAGAGGATTCCATTCTTTGAAGGGTTAAGCACATAAGGGGGAATATATCTCATGGGTATAAAGAGACTAAAAGCTGTTACTCCTGGTAGAAGATTTATGACTGTGTCAGATTTTTCTGAGATTACAAAGAAGAATCCTGAAAAATCACTCTCTTTTGGTGTGAAGAGGAGTAGTGGCAGGAATTCTTATGGAAGGGTTACAGTTAGACATAGAGGTGGAGGACACAAGAGGAAGTATCGTGTTATTGATTTTAAAAGGGATAAGGTGGGGGTCCCTGCTAAGGTGGCTGCTATAGAGTATGATCCAAATAGATCGTGTAGGATTGCGCTTTTACATTATGTGGATGGGGAAAAGAGATATATAGTTGCACCTGTTGGTTTGTCTGTTGGCGATGTTGTTGAAAGTGGGCCACAGTCAGACATAAAGGTTGGGAATGCTCTACCTTTGCAGAATATACCTGATGGTACGATGATACACAATATAGAATTGTATCCGGGTCATGGGGGGCAGCTGGTTAGGTCTGCTGGTGGTTCAGCGCAGCTCATGGCAAAAGAGGGTGGCTATGCACATATTCGTCTTCCTTCTGGTGAGGTTAGATTGGTGGATTTGAGGTGCTATGCTACAATTGGGCAGGTTGGGAATGTAGAGCATGAGAACATAAATATAGGAAAGGCTGGTAGGTCTCGCTGGCTGGGTAGAAGGCCGAGAGTGCGTGCTATTGCCATGAATCCGGTTGACCATCCTATGGGTGGGGGAGAAGGAAGGTCTAAGAGTGGTAAACAACCTGTTTCTCCTACGGGTGTTCTTGCAAAGGGTTATAAGACAAGAAGGAACAAGAGGACAGATAGATTTATTGTTAGAAGAAGAAAGGGTTAGTTGAAAGGAGGGGAAATTTTGGCGCGTTCCGTAAAAAAGGGTCCTTATGTTGATCAAAAGTTATTGAAGAAGATTATAGAGATGAGTGAATCTGGGAAGAAAAAGGTTATAAAGACATGGTCTAGAAGATCTACGATTGTTCCTGAGATGATAGGTTTTACAATAGCAGTTCATAATGGTAGGAATCATATACCTATATATATTACCGAAAATATGGTTGGTCATAAACTTGGAGAATTTGCACCTACCAGAAAGTTTAGGGGGCATGGTGCACATACAGAGCGCTCTACAGCACTGAAGTGATAGGAGTGATTTGTGATGGAAGCGGTGGCAAAGAAGAGGTATGTGAGAATATCACCTCTGAAAGTGAGAAAGGTATTGCAGCTTATAAAAGGTAAGAGGGCAGAAGATGCTTTAATGATGCTAAAATTTATGCCCTCTAAGGGTGCAAGGATCGTTAGAGAGATATTGCAGGCTGCGGTGGCTAATGCAGAGAATAATTTTGAACTCAATGTTGATAAACTTGTTGTGGCCGAGGCTTACGCAGATAAGGGACCATATTTGAAGAGAATAAGAGCTGTTTCTATGGGAAGAGCACATAGGATAAATAAGCCTACGAGCCACATAACCATAGTAGTCGAAGAGAAGGAGGAGGATTAGGTGGGGCAAAAAGTTCATCCAACAGGTTTTAGACTTGGGGTTATAAAGGATTGGAGTTCAAGGTGGTATGCCTCTGATAAGAGGTATAGGGAATATTTAATGGAAGACCATAGGATAAGAGAGCTTATAAAAAAGAGATGGTACAATGCAGGTATATCCAAGATTGAAATTGAAAGGGTAGCTGCAGAGATTGTGAGGATTATTGTGCATGCAGCGCGCCCGGGACTTGTAATAGGTAAGAAAGGTGTTGAAATAGAGGGCGTGAAGAGGATGCTTGCTGAGATGACTTCAAGACAGGTCTATATCAGCGTTAAAGAGGTTCCAATTCCTGAGATAGATGCGCAGTTGGTTGCAGAGAATATAGCTTCACAAATAGAGAGAAGAGTTGCATTTCGTAGGGCCATGAAGCAGGCGGTTTCCAAGGCAATGAGGCTTGGTGCCAAGGGTATCAAGATTGCATGTAGCGGAAGGCTGGGAGGCGCTGAAATAGCAAGAACAGAGTGGTATCTTGAGGGGAGACTGCCTCTTCAGACATTGAGAGCTGATATAGATTACGGTTTTGCAGAAGCATTTACTACCTATGGCCAGATAGGTATAAAAGTCTGGATATTTAAGGGCGAAGTGTTGCCGCAAAAGAAGGAAGGAGAAACCCATGCAGAAGTTGCTACGAAGCAATAAGAGGGGGATATAAGCCATGTTGATGCCTAGTCGTGTTAAATACCGTAAACAGCAAAGAGGTAGGCTTAAAGGTCGTTCCAAAGGGGCGTTAACGCTTGCCTTTGGAGATTATGGTATTCAGGCGCTGGAACCATGTTACCTTACTGCAAGACAGATAGAGGCTGTCAGGTTGATACTTACTAGGGCTATAAGGAAAGGTGGAAAGCTGTGGATTAGAGTATTTCCAGATAAACCTATGACAAAGAAACCTGCTGAAACGAGGATGGGTAAGGGGAAGGGAAATCCTGAAGAGTGGGTAGCTCCTGTTAAACCCGGTAGAATAATGTTTGAGATGGTAGGTCTTGATAGAAAAACAGCAGAAGAAGTGGTAAGGTTAGCTTCTTCCAAGCTTCCTATAAAAACGAAGTTTGTATACAGGGAAGAATAGAGGTGGTTGTGGTGAAAGCGGCAGAGTTAAGGGATCTTACTATTAATGAGCTTAAGTTGAAATTAAGAGACCTTAAGCAGGAGTTTCTAAATTTGAGATTTCAAAATTCTATAGGACAATTGAATAATCCGAGAAGAATAAGAGAGGTTAGAAAAGATGTTGCAAGGATTTTAACTATTATAAGGGAAAAGGAATTAGGGGGTGAATAAGTAATGGCAGCGAGAACATTGGTAGGTACAGTTTTAAGCAATAAGATGGATAAGTCCGTTGTTGTAGGTGTTCGCTGGTTTAAGAGTCATCCCCTATATGTTAAGAGGCTGAAAAGGATGACGAAGCTTATAGCACATGATAAGAACAATGAGTGTAGAGAAGGAGATATCGTTGTTATCAGGGAATCAAGACCCTTAAGTAGAAGGAAACGCTGGGTGGTTACAAAGATACTGGAAAGAGCAGTTGTTGAAGGGGGAAGTGGAGATGATACAGCTTCAAACAATGCTTAACGTGGCAGATAATTCTGGCGCAAAGAAGATAATGTGTATACATGTGCATGGAGGTAGTCATAGGAGGTATGGTTCTCTGGGTGACATTATTACAGCTTCTGTTAAGGAGGCTATACCGAATTCCAATATACCCAAGGGTACTGTTGTGAAGGCTGTTATAGTGAGGGTGGCGAAGGAAGTAAGAAGAAAAGATGGGAGTTATGTTCGTTTTGATGATAATGCAGCGGTTATCATAGATAATAATAAGGAACCAAAAGGTACGAGAATATTTGGACCTGTGGCAAGGGAATTGAGAGAGAAGCGCTTTATGAGGATAATATCTCTTGCACCAGAAGTAGTGTAATTAGGGGGAGTTCTGATGGGCTTATTTGTTAAAAAGAATGACCGTGTGAAGGTTTTGTCTGGCAAGGATAAAGGTAAAGAGGGAAAAGTCTTAAAGGTCTTTCCTTCTACTGGTAAGATTATAGTAGAGGGGATAAACTATGTGAAGAAGCATCAGAGACCTACTGACAAGAATCCACGGGGAGGGATTGTCAGGCAGGAAGCACCCATTTATG
>JAGHAJ010000190.1 GCA_021161545.1 Synergistota bacterium
AAGATACTTATGGCTATAAACAGAGTAAGACTTAAAGTTCCTATATATTAAGCGAGATAGAATGGGGTATATATCTTTATACAGGAAGTATAGACCGCAGACATTTGATGAAGTTGTTGGGCAGGATGTGTGGGTTTCTATCCTTCGAAACTCCATAATTCGAGGGAAGGTTTCACATGCGTATATATTTTCTGGTCCGAGGGGTATAGGGAAGACGTCTCTGGCAAGGATATTCGCAAAGGCATTAAACTGTGAGAAAGGACCTACACCTTCTCCTTGCAACAAGTGCAGGAGCTGTGTTACCATTACAAATGGAACCTCTCTGGATGTTGTAGAGATAGATGGGGCATCGAATAGAGGTATAGATGAGATAAGAGAATTGAAGGATAAAATAAATCTCCACCCTGCATACTCCAGATACAAGGTTTACATTATAGATGAGGTTCACATGCTTACACAGGAGGCGTTTAGTGCTCTCCTTAAAACCCTTGAGGAGCCCCCCGCTAATGTGGTCTTTATTATGGCTACTACGGACCTCTTTAAGGTGCCTTCAACTATAAGGTCTAGGGCTATGGTGTTTAATTTTTCCAAGATATACCCTGTGGAGATGTTTTCTCGATTGAGGTTTATAACGGAAAAGGAACATATAGATATATCTGATTCTGATTTAATGAGGGTAGCGCGAGATGCAGATGGCTCGATGAGAGATGCACTTGTGGTACTTGAGCAGCTTGCCACTTATACAGGTGGTAAGGTCTCTTCCGAAGATGTGGACAGGTTGGTTAGTGCATTATCTGTGCACTCAGTTTTGCCACTGTTGGAGCATATTCAGATGAGTGATTGGACTTTTGGTTTGGAGTTCGTTGGCGATTTTCTTAGAAGAGGAGGTTCTCCTTATACATTCATTAAGGGGTTACGGTTTGCCTTGTGGTATTTGCTGCTTTCCTACCATGTAAGTGATGTTGATGGGCTTCTAAATGTGACAAAAGATGAATCTGAAGGATTAAAGAGGTTTGGTTCTATTTGGAAAGAGGGTGCTCTTTGGGATGCAATAAATATACTTGACGATGCCTATGAGAGAGTGTATAGGGGGAATGACCCATCTACCGTTCTTGGGATTACCTGGGCCTCCTTGCTGAAAGTATTGGGAGTTAAGAAAGAGAAAGATATCACTCGGATCACTGGTGGGGAGCAGGAAGAAAATGCCACTCGTGATCGTGGAGATATGGGTGTAGCGAGATTGATGGACGCACTTTTGGGCAGGAATGTAACCCTGTATGCCCTCTTAGGTATTGCGAAAGAGGTTAGTATTTCTGATAATGTACTTAAAATTATTTTTGAGAGAGAGTATAGATTTGCCTATGAATTGCTCACAGAGGGTGAAAACAGGCTTGAGCTTGAGTCGGTATTGGGTGAACTTTTTTCCTCTGAGGTAGGATTAGATGTGGGCATAGAGGGAATAGTTGAACCTGTGGAGCAGGAAGTGGTTAAAGGTAATGTCATAAGAGAAGTTATATCCATCTTTGGGGGAGAGTTATTGGCATTTAGGAATTTGGAGGAAGGTGAAGAATATGATTAAAAAGTTTGTTCACCTTCATTTGCATACGGAGTACAGCTTGCTTGATGGCGCCTGTAAAATAGATGAAATTGTTGATAAAGCTGCTGCAGATGGTATGGAGGCAATTGCTATTACAGATCATGGTGTGATGTATGGTGTAATAGAGTTTTACAAAGCGTGCAAAAAGAGGGGAATAAAACCCTTAATAGGTTGTGAAGTCTATCTTACACCTGGGAAGTACACTGAGAAAAAACAGGATGTGCTTTATCACCTTATATTGCTTGCTGAGAATGCTGAAGGCTATAGGAATCTTATGAAACTGGTTACGGTTTCCCATATAGATGGCTTCTACTATAAACCCCGTGTTGATAAGGAACTTTTGAGGGAACATAGTAAGGGGTTAATAGCCCTTTCTGCATGTATGTCTGGAGAGATACCTTCTCTCATCCAGAATGGAGACATGGATGCCGCCAAAAAAGCGGTGCTTGAATACCTGGATATCTTTGGAAAGGAAAACTTTTTTCTTGAAATACAGCGTAATGGTGTACCGGACCAGCCAGCAGTTAATGATGTCATTATGGATTTGTCGAGGAGTCTGGGGGTGCCGGTTGTTGCAACTAATGATGTTCATTACCTTAACAGAGAAGATGCTGTTGCACATGATGCCCTTTTGTGCATACAAACAAATTCTCAGATTGACAGTTCTAAAAGGCTGAAGTTCCCTTCGGATGAGTTTTACTTCCGAACCACAAGGGAGATGGTAGAACTCTTTTCTGATATTCCGGAAGTGGTAGAAAACACGGTTGCTTTGGCCAATAGATGTAATGTTGAAATAGAGTTTGGCAAGTTTCATTTGCCGAATTTTGAAGTACCCAGTGGATATACTTTGAGTAGCTACTTAGAGGAGAAGTGTAGAGAAGGGTTAAAAAGAAGGTTTGGGGATAATCCTCCCGATGAGGTAGTTGAGAGGCTTGAATACGAGCTTGGTGTTATTAATAGCATGGGTTATCCGGGATATTTTCTTGTTGTATCTGATTTTATTGGATACGCAAAGTCACACGGTATATCAGTTGGGCCAGGTAGGGGTTCGGCTGCGGGTAGTATAGTCTCTTATGTGCTTGGTATAACGGAATTGAACCCCTTGGACTATGGTCTTTTGTTTGAGAGATTTTTGAACCCAGAGAGAATATCCATGCCAGATATAGATGTAGATATATCTGATATGAAGCGTTCGGAGCTCATAAAGTATGTGTATGAGAAATATGGGGCGGATAAAGTGGCACAGATTATTACCTTTGGTACTATGGCGGCTCGTGCAGTAGTTAGGGATGTTGGTAGAGTTATGGGACTTCCGTATCCAGAGGTAGATAGGGTTGCGAAGATGATACCAAGAGCTCCTGACATTACCATAGAGAAAGCGCTGGAGCTGAACTCTGACTTAAAAAAAGTCGTGGAGGAAGATAGAAGAATAGGTAAGCTTTTTTCTGTTGCCTCTCGACTTGAAGGTTTAGCAAGGCATTCTTCTCAGCATGCGGCTGGTGTTGTCATATCACCCGAGCCGTTGGTGAACTATGTGCCACTTCAGAGGAGTCCTGAAGGGGAAGTGATAACCCAGTACTCCATGGGGCCATTGGAAGAAATAGGTATGCTTAAGATAGATTTTTTGGGACTTA
>JAGHAJ010000151.1 GCA_021161545.1 Synergistota bacterium
GATACTTTCTTGTATCATATGGTAAGGAATATAGTTAGTAAGCTTGTTGATGTAGGGACAGGGAAGATATCTGTTGAAGATTTTGTCCGTATAATTGAGAGTAAAGACAGGAGTAGAGGTAATTCCCCATTTCCTGCCAAGGGCTTATTCCTCTGGAAGATTAAGTACAAATGATTTACAATAAACTATACATTTTCCTCATCTATTGTATATTATTCATAAAGGTTTTATTGTCTTATGTGTATAATTCCATATATAGGAGGCAGTCTTTGTAAAAATATTTAAACAGGTTTGAGGTAGCTAAGATGAGAAACGAATTGGGAATAACGGTGAAGGATGTATTGCAGCTTGATGTGTTTAAGGAGATAAAGGTTGTTTCAGGGCTTGGTGGTTTATCCAATGTGGTTACTAATGTAAATGTTATGAAAGTTCCTGATATTCTCAACTGGATAAGACCGGGCGATTTCCTGCTTACTACTGGCTATTCTATAAAGGATGATAAGGATGCCCAAGTTGCGTTGATTCCTATGCTGGCTGAGAAAAAGGCAGCAGCTATAGGGATAAAACCCAGAAGATACCTATCACGGATTCCTCCAGAGATGATAGAACTTGCAGATAGGTATAATATACCGCTTTTGGAAATACCGTTTGATCTGTCATTTTCCGATATAATGTCACCAGTTATGAAGATGATAGTCAACAAACAGATGGCTATACTTGTGAAGAGCGATGAGGCTCATAAGAAACTAATGAACATTGTGCTTTCTGGAGGCAGTATAGTAGATATAATGGACGCAACCTCTGAGATAGTTGGTTGTCCTATCTGTGTTAGAGATTTGGTATATGGAAGGTATTTTTTCTCTAAGGATTGGATCCCGAGTGGTTTACCTTCTGAACCAACGGAGGATGTGTTCTGGAGAAAGGGTTATAATGTGTTTCCAATTGCTTCAGGTGATAGTGTTTATGGTAATATATGTCTGTGCAGTAAGGATAGGGAATTAACGCCCCTTGATGTAAGGGTAGCAGAAATAGCTTCTATGATGATAGCCTTAGAACTTGTCAAGGAGCAAGCCATCAGTGAAGTAGAATTGAAGTATGAGTCTGAGTTCATGAGTGACTTGCTTTCTGGTGATGGTGAAAAGGTTTCCCTTGCCCTGGAAAAGGCGGGTGTTTTTGGCCTTTCCTTGCATAATAGGTATGTTGTTATGGTTTTTTTACTTAAAGACAGGCACCTGAATAGTGATGCTGAATTCATGCTAAGAGTCAGAAACAGGCTTATTTCCATAGGTAAGGATGTGGCAAATAGGTTCAAGAAGAGGGCACTTTTTTCGGTCATGGGTGAATTTTTTGTGATGCTTGTGGATATCGGAAGGGGTGAGAAAGAGAGAAATGTAGATTTGAAAAGAGCATTTTCACCCATGCTGGAATTTTTGATCAATAACCTTGAACGCTCATTTGTGGGTAAGAGTGCTATTGTTGCGGTTGGAGAACCGGTTGATGGGTTGAAGTATGCATGGAAGAGTTATCAGGATGCGTATATCTCTGCATGTATTGGTAGTAAGCTGGATAAGGATAAGATAATTTTTAGAGATGATATAGGTGTTTATGGTTTGCTTTGTAGGGTTGCTTCTTTTGATGAGTTGAGAAGTTTCAGGGATAGAGTGTTGGGCAAACTCTTAACTTATGGAACAGCACAGAGGCGTAAAGAGATAATAAATACCCTGAATGCATTTTTTGAGTGCAATAGAAATGTAACTACGGTTTCGAAGAAGATGTTCCTTCACTACAACACTGTTGTTTACAGGCTTAGAAAGGCTGAAATTATACTGGGTGTGGACTTAAATGATGCTGAGGATGTGCTGAAACTTGAGCTTGCCATAAGGATACATAAGGTTTTGGGGTGAGAGGAACAGCTGGAGGTGTTTCTGTGAAAGCTCCAAAGTGGAGAATTTGCGTTCTGTAGAGTTGTTGCGTTTGAAGACGAATAATAGGGGGGATACGATGTCTAAGAGAGTTGTTGTTGCGCTTGGAGGTAATGCTATACTTCAGCCTGGGCAGAAAGGCACAGCAGAGGAGCAGTTTGAAAATGTGAGAAAGACGTGTAGTCAGATAGTGAAGATGGTTGAAGCTGGTTATGAGGTTGTTGTAACACATGGAAATGGACCGCAGGTTGGGGTAATACTGATCCAGAATGAGAAGGGTTCTGACAGCGTTCCTGCAATGACGCTTGATATATGTGGCGCGGAGAGTCAGGGATTGATAGGTTATATGATTCAGCAAAGTCTCAGGAATGAGTTTGCTAAAAGAGGAATACAGAGGGAAGTGGCTACGATAGTTACACAGGTGCTTGTGAGTAAGGATGATCCTGCATTTCAGAACCCAACAAAGCCTATAGGCCCTTTTTACACTGAGGAAGAAGCGAAAAAGAGAGCAGTCGAAAAAAATGAGACGTGGATAGAAGACAGTGGTAGAGGATGGAGAAAGGTTGTGCCATCTCCTGATCCAATAGGAATAGTAGAGAAAGAGGCTGTAGCTACCCTTGTCGGTGGAGGTGCGATTGTTGTTGCCTCTGGTGGGGGTGGAATTCCAGTTATCAAACTGGAAGATGGTACCCTTAAAGGCGTTGAAGCGGTTATTGATAAAGATCTTGCAGGTGAAAGACTTGCACAAGATGTAAATGCAGATATATTTTTAATACTTACGGATGTCTCCCATGCGATGATAAACTTCAGGACGCCACAAGAGAAGGCCATAGGAGAAATTACTGTTGAGGAACTGGAGAAGTATCAGGCAGAAGGTCACTTTAAGGCTGGTAGTATGGGACCTAAGGTGAAAGCAGCTCTGCGTTTTGTCAAGGATGGGGGAGAAATGGCGGTAATAAGCTCTCTTGATAATGCATTGGATGCCTTGGAGGGCAAAGTGGGTACACGTGTGCGTGCTAAATAACGATTACTTGCATCAGTAAGTGTTGGTTTATGCGGAGAGGACCACCAGGGAAGCCAAGTTATAAAGAGATTAAGCTAAGTACCAGGAATGTGGAGACTATATGAGAGTGGGTCTTGTGGTGTGGTGGAAACACCCTGTCCCTTTTTTAATGAGGGGGTAGTGGATATGCTCAAGAAGGTTAAGGTTGAGGATGCGGTAGGCATGGCGATTCCTTATGATTTGACAAAGATTGTTCCAGGAGAGTATAAAGGTCCTGGTTTTCGTAAGGGACATATCATAAGGAAAGAGGATATACCACTTCTTAAGGATATAGGTAAAAACTACATATATGTGCTTGAGATATCTCCTGATGAGATGCATGAAAATGATGTTGCACATGTGATGGAAAGGTGGATGAAGGGAGAAAATGTATCATCTGAAGGTCCAGTAGAAGGTAAAATTACTCTGATAGCGGATATAGATGGATTAGTTAAGGTAAATGCTGATGCGGTATTTGAATTAAATATGATAGGCAAGTTTTCTGTTTCCACTATCCATAACAATACACCCGTGAAAAAGGGCAACAGGATAGCAGGTTTCAGGGCAATACCTTTGGTGTTGAGAAAGGAGTATGTTAGCCTCTTTGAGTCTGTTGCGTCCAGGTATAGTTATATAGTGAAGATAATGCCGTATGTGAAGAGGAGGGTTGCTCTCATTACTACAGGTACAGAGATATATACTGGTAGGATAAAGGACCGCTTTAGGAGCATTGTAAGGGCTAAGGTGGAGGAATATGGTGCTGAGCTCATTGGCAGCACTATTGTACCGGATGATGAGAGTATGGTGAAATCTTCTATACAGGAGTTTCTCTCGATGGGAGCAGAACTTGTAGTATGTGCAGGTGGTATGTCTGTAGATGCTGATGATGTTACGCCTAAAGGTATAGCATCTGCTGGTGCTGAGATTGTTCGGTATGGCTCTCCTGTTTTGCCAGGCTCCATGTTATTGCTAGCATACAAGGGGAGTGTTCCTATCGTTGGTATACCTGCAGCAGGTGTATTTTACAAGGTCACAGTGTTTGATGTTGTGTTGCCAAGGCTTCTTGCAGGGGATATAATTACATATGAAGACATTGCAAGACTTGGGCATGGAGGTTTTTGTAGGCATTGTGATGCGTGTTACTATCCTTACTGTATGTTGGGGAAGGGGTGGTAGGTGGTCATGATAGAACTTTTACATAGGATGCAGGAGTTCTGGGAGAATAGAGTTGCTTTTGCTGTTGCTACTATAGTAGCGGCTTATGGCTCAGGTCCTCGAAAGCCGGGTACGAAGATGCTTGTGGCGATAGATGGTAGGACATCTGGTACCATAGGTGGTGGTACGCTGGAGGAACTTGTCAAGAGGGATGCACTGAAGGTCATAGAGGGAGGAGAAGCGGAGCTGAAGCGGTATAGACTTTCGGCTAACGGGGAAGGATGTGGAGGAGATGTCGATGTATTTATAGACCCTGTGAAGATTAAAGATAGAGTGGTAATATTTGGAGGGGGGCATATTGGTAAATACCTTTCTAAGATGGCGTTTATGGTAGGTTTTGATGTTGTTGTAGTAGATAGCAGGCCCGAATATGCAACTAAAGATAGGTTTCCTGATGCAAAGGAGATTATTGTCAAAGATTTCTATACTGCTGCTAAGGAATTGAAGCCAGACTTGTCTTCTTATGTGGTGGTAAATACGTTTGCACATAAGTTTGATGAAGATGTTTTAAGAGGGTTACTTGGAAAGGAGTTTGCATATATAGCAATGGTTGCAAGTGAACAAAAGCGAAAAACCATATATGACCATCTTATGGTAAATGGCTATAGCGAGGAGGAGCTGAAAAAAATACACTCACCTGCTGGTTTGCCTATTGGTGGTAGAAGACCAGAGGAGATAGCGCTCAGTATAGTATCGCAAATTGTCTCCGTCAAGTATGCAAAGGCTTAAAATGCTGAGAGTATATCCGAATTTATATAATCGAGTGCTTCTGTAATGTAAGCTTTTTCTATCATGCCTACTGCTGATGGTGTCTGAAATATCCTTTCGGGTATACGTATATCCTTTAAAGAAAAACCTTCCTGGTGTTTAAACCTGTATTTTTCTATATGAATGGCTTTGCCAATCTCTTTTAGTTTTCCCTCTGATAGTTCAAGACCTGTGATTCGTAATGCACTGGTAGTTATTTCTGGTGAGTATATTCCCCTTGCAAAGAAGCAGATCACGA
>JAGHAJ010000053.1 GCA_021161545.1 Synergistota bacterium
ACCCCCGTGAGGATACATTGACCAGTATCAAATACAGGTAGTTGCGCCAAAAACTCTTCAGATACAGCCTCTACCATGTTGCCAATAGCAGCAATGTCGTTAGTGTTAATCAACCTGAATATCGCACTCGTGTTACACTGGGCAATCACATCTTTGGCGATATAGGCTGGCCTCTGGGTAACCACGAGAAGACCAACATCAAATTTCCTGCCCTCAGAAGCGATCTTCCTGAGCATCCGCGAACTGTACGAGCCTTTTCCACTCCTCTCTGGAGCATAATTATGAGCTTCTTCAACCACAATTAGAGTCTTAAAATTACCATTTGTCTCCTTTGCCTTCTTAAACAGGGCATTAAGAAACTTGCCTACAAACTCCCTCCTCTCTTCATCGTCGAACAAGTCCCGCAGACTGACTACATAAACACCGGGAGTATTTATCATCTCTATCACATCACCCTGCTTGAATCCCACCTCTCCGCTATCAAACATCTTCTTGATCCGACGATACTTCTCAGGGCTGAACTCGGGTTCACCTTCCGTCCGAGATGAAGAAAGAATGGAGCCAACCAGCCTTTCCCGATAAACCTTCATATACTTCTCATAAAATTCAGATTTCTTAATTTTCTCGATAGCCCCCGCATAAACTTCTTTTCTTATATCCTTAGCATCTTTGCTGTTCGGAGCCATACCTTTAGCCTTTACCACCACAGATGCTAAACCCCTAAGCATATCCTCACATATGTGTCCTTCCACCACCTCATCCGTAATATGCGCCCGTATAACCGACTCTATGTGCTGAAGCATTCCCTCTACATCGTCCCGCTCTGGAATTGTATTCTGTTCAACAAAATCCAAGAATCTCCTTATTCTCTCAGATTCCTCTTCAGAACCGAGGGAAGCATCGTATGCACCCTTCAAAACCTTTCGCTCATCTCTACTAAATTCCATACCAAAAAGCTCACCAAAATCCGTATCTCCATCGATAACCTGCTTAAGCATAGCCTCTTTAAGATGCCCGACATCTATGTTTTTCAATTCACCTTTGAGCATCTCTGGAACATCAGGGTTATCCAGGGTGTACTCATCATGCGTGTCAAGCACAATTATGCGCCCACCAACTCCTTTCAACCAACGGTAGAACTTAGCTATAAACCTCTTGACAAAGTAGGACTTACCGCTACCCGTAGTCCCAAAGACTGCCATATGCTTTGAAAGGACCTCCTTAAAATCAACTCCTACCTTCACATCCGGATTAGCAACCATAGTAGCAACAGGTTCAACACCTCGGCAAAAGAGCTCCTCCAAAAGCTCTACTCTGGCACTCCTTATAAGAGCTGCAGTTGGAACAGCAACACGATTAAAACTCAGCACATCACCATCCTTAATCTCCTTCAAAATTTCTATGTTACCGCTCCTTAAGTGTGCATAACCAGCCTCCTTAGTGAGCGTAATCAGCTTGATGTATCGTGCCAGTGGAGATTCGTCGGTCAAGGCACCAATAAACTCCTTAAACTGACTGTCTTCACTGCTCTCTGGCGTGATAACTGAAAGAAAAGCTGCATGGTGCGCATAAGGGATAACCACTTTGCCTAACCACCGCCTCTTATTTCCTTCGTAATCTTCTGCTTCCACCTCCACAAACTTCCCAACCTCTACCTCCTTAACTCCGACATACCCCACAGACCTGTTCGTGCCACCACTCAGAGTAAAACCAATGACCTCATCCTCAATGGCAGATGCCTTCTGCCACAAGTCTTCAAATATGTCCGTCAATTCTTCAATCTTGTCCTTATCGCGTATGAGCACACCTACCTCTTCGTTGCTACCAGAGCGGTATGCATCTCCATAGCCACCACCCGTGAGGTTGAAAGAGCCCACCGTGGCAAAAAAGTCATCAATGATGTTCATCTTTGCATGGAGATGAGCCGTATACCTGACCTTCGCCTTCAGTCTATTAGCAATACTCAAAAAGTTTCCCACATCTGTGATAGAAAAGTCCCCACTACTTCCCATACGAATAAGAAACCTTACCTCGGGTAGGTCATCTCCATGTCTTTCAAACCAACTCTCATCAAATACTTTCTTGAGGGTCTCACTCCTAATCCACGCAGAACAAACATAAATCCTCTCCTTTGCGTTATCTACCGCCTCTTTTAAGGCATCCAGATTATTCACATTGGTCAGAAATTCCATCCGAAGGCCTCCTCTTCAAATGAACTTAAAACACATACAGTTTGAGCTTACCATTTCGCCCTCCACCTACTCCACAGACGATATAAGGTTCACATAATAGTCGAACTCCAGCCATGCCCTCCTAGCTATGTCCATCCACTTTCCAGACTTATCCTTCTTTATAAGTGCCATAGTCCCCTTCCTATAATCAAACTCTGGCCAAGCTATGCCGGCATACCCTATCCACTCTCCAGTCTTATCTTTCATAATTAACACATCGAGCCCCCTCTCATAATTAAACTCTGGCCACATCTTGCCAGCCAGATATATCCACCTTCCAGTTTTATCTTTCTTGACGAGCTTGTTAAAACCCTTTCCATAGTCAAACTTGGGCCAATAGGCACCCGCACTATATATGCTTTCTCCACTTTCGTCTCTCTCAACAAGTAGTTCAAACCCTCTATCATAGTCAAACTTGGGCCAGTACTTTCCTGCATCACATATCCACCCTCCCATCTCGTCTCTCTCAACAAGTGCCTCAAATGCCCTATCGTAATCAAATTCCGGCCATTTACTACCTGCACACACTATCCAGCATCCAACCGTATCCTTTTCAATAAGCGCTTCAAAACCCCTTTTATGGTCAAACTCCCACCACTCTATGCCAGCCCAACATATCAACTCACCCGTCTCATCTCTTTCAATAAGTGCCTCAAGCCCTTTACTGTAGTCAAATTCACGCCACTCCTTTCCTGCTTCGTATATCCACCACGGATCATCTTTTTCAACGAGAGCCTCAAACCCCCTATCATAGTCAAACTCACGCCATCTATCACCTGCTTCGTATATCCACTTTCCAATCTTGTCCTTCTCAATAAGTACTTCCAAACCCTTCTCATAATCAAAGTCTCCACCTTTGCAACCTAACTCGTAAATCTCCTCTGCATTCAGGTTCTCACACATCTCAATTGCACCTCCTTACACAAGTTGCATACGGTACCCTCACAATTAACAGTCCATTCTATACTCCCCAAAATGAAACGTTTCAGAAAGCTATTTCTTAAAAATCTCCAACACGCAAAAGACTGTAATCCCGTGAAGATTAGCTCCAGCAGTGAGTGAACTGCATCGTTCTTCTGCTGTTTCCCGAAATCCCGCTGCGAAAGACGGTGAAATACTTAACTTAATTTTTGCACAATTGGGCTGGAATTTCAAGCATCCAGCATCATATATAGAAAGTGTCCCAGAAGCGGCACTTGGTATGCAGATATTTACCACCTTGGAAGAGTTGACGAGTAGGTTCATATTTGTCGAGCCATAATACAGCCACATAATTATTGTCGGAACAAACATAAGACTATAGGTTGAGTGGAGGTTCCAGAAATAGGATGTGAATCTCATTCTACTTTTTGCATCTACAGCATCCCTCCTTTTTACACAATTATATGGACTTGACTTGAAATTCTCTGCTAACTGTGTAATAATTAAATCACTCATTTTTTCTCCTTGAAGGAGTGACACAACTAATTGTATAGATAGGTACACGGAATGGACATTTTGAATGGTAATTCCATCTTCACGCACCTCAAGAAGGAAAGGGATGGTAATATTAAGATAAAGCTCGTAGGATTAAATCTTATCCACATACATGGTAAAACAGTTTCAGATATTTCTGAAATACTTGGAATATCCCCTCGAACTGCTTACAGATGGATAAAAGAGTGGAATACAAACGGATACTCAGGTATAGCAGTTAAACCACCTTCTCCAGGAAGGCCACCAAAACTTGATAGGAAGAAGATATCTATACTTAAAGATAAAATGAAGTGTAGACTCTTCTGGAGAGTAGAAGATGTAAGGATTACAATAAAGACCCTCTTCGACTTGGACCTCTCTGATGTCCAAGTAAGGAGGATTTTAAAAAACAGCATGGGTATGACATCCATCAGGCCATATTTTTATGATGAGAGCAGAATAAATATTTATTCTGTATCTGTAAAAGGGTTAAGAGATGTGATTTACAGGTTAGAGAAAGAAGGATATCCTCCAGACTTGATAGGTATAGGTGTTCTCAAAAAACACACAACCAGCAGGAAGGGACTCTATTCATACAATGCTATAGTCGGTAATGATACTGTGGTCGATGCCAAAAACCTCACAGAGGATAAGGAAATAAAAAGACTTCTTCTAAATATACATAGTTCAAACAATACATTCTGTGCCCTCGTGGTGGCAATTGATTGCTCCATCTGGTACCCACATCCATCCCAAATGGAGTTTAACATAATTCCCCAATTCTTCATATGGTGCAGTAAATAAACCCTGCCTTATGTTTATTTTTTGAAAGACTTATCATAATAATTGTCCACTTATTTAACCGTATTTACCACAAAACAGCACATTCTACATATTGACAAATGACATTATTTATGATAAGTTTTTCACACCAGCGAGGTCTATAATTATGAAAACATACACTTACTTTCACGTTCACAGAAAGCTAAATGATAATACGGATGGAAATTATGTAATAATCTCTTTACCAGTAACCTCTTCGTCCAAAAATTCTTACAAAAAGGACTCCTTTGAGATAGCCAAAGCTGTAAGTAGTAGAAAATTTCGTAGGTTACTGAGTATTAGATTGAGGGATAGGGAATACATCTATCTTACTCTTGTTGTCCCCTGTAATATCTCTCTGGAGATGGAGAATGAAACGCATAGGATAACACAAATGATCGAAGAAGAAACCTTAGCAACTTTAGAAACATTGGAGAAGAGCTGCATAATTTCTCAGATAGGTAAAGCTTCCTTTGTATTACTCCATGGAGTTGAAGAAAGGACCTTAATAGAGAAAGTTTCAAGCGCACTTTTGAATAACTTGAAAGATAAAAAGTTGTATCTCAATGAGCCAAGAGATATTCTTGTTTTAACCTTCAAAGTTAGTATAGATGCAGTAAATTCTGTTCATGCAGCACAGAAAATCTTCAATGTTCTACGCAATGAAATAGTGGAAGTGATTGAGAATAACTTCAGTTATAAAAACATTACCACTCTACTACAGCAAGATGTATTCCTAAGTGCTTTCAAAGGTGAAAAAGAAAATACTCCTGACAATAGCTACTATTATAGGAATAGGGACAGTAATTAGCTACATTGCTGCCATCCAGCTTACAGAAAGAAGTTTTGAAGATGTGATTCTGCCACAAATAGCAAGAAACTTCTCAGTGGTTCAAAGGATCACAGGATTAAGCAGCAAAACTGTTGGGCTTTTTCTTACCCTCCGGCGAAGAGGGGCTGAAGAATTTGCACGCAGGTGGGCAGAAGAGGTAGCTAACACCCTTCGTTTTTATCAAAGATTCATTCTTGGAGGAAAAGCTAAGAAGAACAATGTTATACAAATGGCCAAAAGGGTTTTATCCTCTTATAATCTTGGTAGATTCTCATATCTATTCTTGGTTGATTCAACGGGAAGGATCATTTATCATCCTGACAACGCGAAGGTTGGTAGAAAACTCTCAGCAGTCTATCCACTTCTTGCATCTACTGCTGCCAAATCCATAAAAGGGACAGTTTACCATTTCTTTCATAAGCCAGATTTAACCGTGGGATGGTGTAAATTTAAAGATTGGGGATGGACAATTTTCACAGTAGTAGATGATTACAGGCTTAATACCATAAGTTTAGCAAATTTTGTAGAAATAGAGAAAGAATCTCTGAAGAAGAGGATACTTGCTCTAAGGATATCAGATGGATATATTTCAATATACAGTAACGAAGGAAGATTGATAGCCTACCCTTATAAATCTGTGAGAGAAGACGATATACCTACTTCGCCTTTCATCAGAAAAGTCCTCTCTACCGGCTCAGGATACTTTATTTATTCAATTAATGGGGAAAAGCGACTCAAGGTATTTACAGAGATTGCTCCTTACGGATGGTATGTTGTTCTTACAGTTTACGTGAATAAGCTAAACAGGGCGTTCGAAGATAGTATCTCCAAATACATGCTTCCTTCTGCAGTAGCACTTATGTTGCTGTTACTGTTGTTTACCTACAAATTCATTGACAAAGGAGTTGTAATGCCTATTCTTGCTGTCGTTGAAGGACTTAAAAAGTTTTCCAATGGAGCACTTGACTACAGGTTACATATCCCCGTAGAGGATGAAATGAAAGAACTCGTTGAAGGATTCAACTCAATGGCTGAGAAGATAGACAACCATAGAAAGAGGATGCTTCGCGACAGGGAAAGAGCTGAGCTTCTACTTAAAGCAATGTATGAGATAAAGGATTATACATCCAAAGAGAAAGTGGCAGAAAGAATATCCAAAGCCCTTGTAGGAGCAAAAAAATATACCCATGTTGCTATACTGGCTGTGAGAGGAAGGCGAATAGTACCTCTGTATGCAACTATCCTCTTCCGCAGAGTAAGTTCTATCGGTGTTGATGAGGGTGTTGTGGGTTGGTCAGTAAGAAATAAACGTGCACGTATCGTGCCAGACGTGAAGAATGACCCGTACTATTTGGAAATATCCCCCTATGTTAAGAGTGAAATAGCCGTCCCAATTATGGGTAAACATGAAGTCATTGGGGTAATAGATATAGAGTCTGAGAGGCTCTCTGCATTTGATAAATCTGATGAGCACTTCCTTAAGATGCTCGCTGAGTTTCTGTATTCTGTATTCAAGAAATTGGAATTACTGGACAATTGGCGTTCACGTGTATTGGAACTTGAAGGGCTTTTTAGCATACTCAAGAGTGTTGCAGGGAAAAAATCACTTAGGGAGGTATCCAAGGAGATCGTAGATAGGCTGTTCAATATAGGAAATTACCATAATGTATCTCTTTTGTTAGTAGATGAAGGAAAACTAAATATGGCATATTGGCGTGGAATTGAAAATGCAGATACAGAGTTCAATCACATCGAAATCCTTGGGAAGGGTATTGTAGCAAGAGCCGCGAGAACGGGTGAATTACAAAATATTCCAGATGTTTTGAGTGACCCAGACTACATTCAAGTGTTTAAAGATGTCAGAAGTGAACTCGCAGTTCCCATAAAGGCAGACAAAAATGTAGTAGTTGGGGTGATAAATGTGGAGTCATCTGTTGTTAACGCATTCAAGCAGCAGGATGAAAGACTTATATCCTCACTCGCAGATATCATTGTAAGTGTCGTACATACATTGAAAGAATATGAACGTGCAGAGAAAATGTACAGGGACCTCAGTGAATCTTACCGAACTTTACAAAACTTGACCATACAACTTGAAGAAAAAGAGGAAAAACTCAAGCAGGTAAATGCTCGTCTTGAAGACTATCTTCAGAAGCTCGCCTCTGTAAATGCTGAACTGAGGGAAAAGACTGAAGAACTTGAGGAAGCATATATTCAAACTATTAGAGCACTTGTAAAAGTGATAGAAAGGAAGGATCCATACACGAGAGGACACTCTGAGCGGGTAGCAGAGTATGCTCTCAAAATAGGAAAGGTCTTAGGGCTAAATGAAGAGGAACAAAAATTCTTGCTGTATGCAGGACTTCTTCACGATATTGGGAAAATTGGTGTCAGAGAGGAGGTGTTAAATAAATCTGGTAGATTGACAGAGGAAGAATACGAAGAGGTGAAAAAGCACCCCGTATATGGTGCTGAAATTCTCGGCGAAGTACGGTTTCTACGGAGGATTTCCTCCACCGTCATGCACCACCATGAGAGGTGGGATGGTAAGGGTTATCCTGATGGACTAAAAGAAACAGAAATACCCCTGTCCGCAAGGATAATAGCAGTAGCAGATGCTTATGATGCAATGACTTCAAGCCGCTCTTACAGAGGAGCTCTTACCGTAGAAGATGCAATAGCAGAACTAAGAAAGGGAAAAGG
>JAGHAJ010000096.1 GCA_021161545.1 Synergistota bacterium
TCACCCGAACCTGGACAGATATCAAAGGATAGAGATTGGGATATAATAAGAAAATGGACAAAAGGGTAGATATACTGAAAGAGCTGAACCCGGAGCAACTTGAAGCGGTAACATATATAGAGGGTCCATTGCTTATAGTGGCGGGTGCTGGTAGTGGTAAGACGCGGATTCTCACCTATAAGTTTGCGTATCTGGTTAGTCGTGGTTTTCCTCCATCTTCAATAATAGCGGTGACTTTTACCAATAAGGCGGCAGATGAGATGCTTTGCAGAGTTAGGTCTATTGCGGGAAAGAAGATGAGCAACCTGCACATATCCACTTTCCATGCGTTGGGATTGTGGGTATTGAGGAAGCATATCCACCTGATAGGAGGTTATGACTCAAATTTTAGTATAGTGGATACAAATGACCAGAAGAGTATTATCAAAGAAGCGGTGAAAGACCTGAATATGGATGTCTCTGCAGTTGACATAGCACAGGTGATGTATAGTATAGCAGAATGGAAGAGAAATAACATGCTTCCTGAGGACATCATGCCGGGCAGTTTTATAGAGCAGAGAACTCTCGCCATATACAGAAGGTATCAGAAAAAGCTTAGGGATATTCAGGCTGTTGACTTTGGAGACCTTTTGCTTTATCCATTGAGAATATGGAGTGAATACCCCGATGTGCTTGAATATTACCAGAGCAACATTTCATACCTGCTTATAGATGAATATCAGGATGTCAATCCCATTCAGTATGATATTGCAAGGCTTCTTTGCTCTCACAACAACATGATAACGGCTGTTGGCGACCCCGACCAGTCCATATATGGATGGAGAGGGGCTGATATAAGTAATATACTGAGCTTTGAAAGGGACTTCCCGAATGCCAGAATTATAAAGCTGGAGAGAAACTACCGTTCTACGAAGACTATCTTGAAGGCAGCCAACAGCGTGATAGTTCACAACAGGATGAGAAAAGATAAAAGGCTGTGGACTGAAAACGAGGTTGGTAGTAAGGTCGTTCATGTTATAGCTCCTGACGAAGATGCAGAAGCAAGATTTATCATCAGTAAAATTGTGGAGTTGTTGAGGATGGGTTATTCTTTCAAAGACTTTGCTGTCTTTTACCGTATGAATGCTCAATCAAGACTTTATGAAGAGTATTTACTTAAAGAAGGACTCCCTTACAGGATAGTGAGAGGCCTTCATTTTTATGAGAGAAAGGAAATAAAGGATCTGCTTGCATACTTGAATATCCTTTCCAATCCCCGTGATACGCTTAGTTTGAGGAGGATTATAAATGTTCCAAGTAGGGGGATAGGAGCCAAGAGGTGGGAATACATCTACGATAAAATATTGAGTGCTGGAGATATATATAAGGGTTTGAAAGCAGTATTGGAAGAGAAAAGGCTGAAAGGTGAAGTGAAGGAAGCTATAAGAAAACTATTTGAGCTTATAAGCACTTTGAGGTCTGAACTTGGGAAGAAAGAGCTTTTTGACCTGGTAGCTGGCTTGTTAGAAGAAAGCGGTTACTGGGAGATGCTTAAGGAAGCTGATGATACCTCAAGAATGGAGAACATTGAGGAGTTTTTCTCCATAATAAGAAAGTTTCAAGACAGACATCCAAATGGGACTTTGCAGGAATTTCTTGAAGAGGTTTCTCTATCTACAGATGTGGATACGCTTGATACAGCGGAGGAGAGGATAAGCTTGATGACATTGCACAGCGCCAAGGGGCTTGAGTTTCCGGTGGTCTTTATGGTTGGTATGGAAGATGGTGTGTTACCTCACTACAGGAGCGTTCAGGATGGTGATATAGAAGAGGAGAGAAGGTTATGCTATGTGGGTATGACAAGGGCCAAGAAGCTGCTCTTTTTGACCTCTGTGGAAAGGAGGCTACTATTTGGTGCCATTATGGAGCAACCTGTATCTCGTTTTGTGAGGGAGATGGATGAAAGTACAAAAGAGACAATACCGTTGGGATTTACCCTTTCTGATAGGGGTAACAGGCTCCATCGGGTCTGGTAAGTCCACTGTGGCACGGCTTTTTGGAAGACTTGGTGCAGTGGTTGTGGAACTTGATAGAGTGGGGCATGATATTCTTGAGGATGAAGATGTAAAGCAGAAGTTGGTGAAATCCTTTGGTGATGATATCCTTTCCCCTGATGGTCATGTGGATAGGAAGGCACTTGCTGATGTAGCCTTTTCTACACTTGAGGCTGTGAGTTTACTGAATACCATTACCCATCCGAAGATAGAAAAGAAGTTGCGGGAGATGGTGATGATAGAGGCTGAGAAAAAGACGGAGTTTTTGGTGGTGGAATCACCATTACTGATGGAGGCGGGAAACGGGGATTTTTTCGATGTTGTTGTCCTTGTTGTGGCTGACCTTACTAAGAGGATTCAGAGGGTGAAAGAAAGGGGTTGGAGTGAAGAGGAGCTTAAAAGAAGAGAGAGGTTTTTTATGGATGAGGAGAAAAAGATACAGCTGGCGGATATTGTGATAGATAACGATGGCTCTATAGAGGATTTGTGGGAGA
>JAGHAJ010000054.1 GCA_021161545.1 Synergistota bacterium
AAAGATAAAGCGCCTGGACTCCTCTGTGAAAGTGAGGAGTTGACGAGGACAGGGTTTATCGAGTTTTTCGGCGGATGCCCTGAGGTGAAACCCTCGCCTTAAGCCCTTCTACAAACCCGGTAAGAGGTGACTCCCGGACAAAGTGAAGGGCAGGATAACTGCATGAGGAGTTGAAACCATGTGTGGTATAGTTGGATATATAGGTGAGGAGATAGAGATAGTCCCCTTTTTGATTGGGGGGTTAAGGGACCTTGAATATAGAGGTTATGATTCTGCTGGTGTTGTCTTTTTGGACGATGGTCGGCTGAATGTGGTCAAGACAGAAGGAAAAGTGAATCGTCTATTGAATAAACTGGAGAATAGAAATCTCATACACAGAAGGAGCACGTTGGGTATGGGGCATACGAGATGGGCAACACATGGTGCACCAAGCGATGATAATGCACATCCTCTCACGGATAGCTCCATGGACTTTGCAGTGGTGCATAACGGAATAATAGAAAACCATGTGGAGCTCAGGAGAGAGCTGCAATCTGATGGGTATAACTTTGTTTCCGATACTGATACAGAGGTCATCGTATATCTGGTAAAGAAGTATTACCGAGGTAATCTCCTTGATGCGGTTAGGCAAGCGGTAAAGCGGCTTTCAGGGGCGTTTGCGGTAGGTATAGTGAGCAGATTTGAGCTCGATAAGGTGATACTGGTGAGACAGGGTAGCCCCCTTGTGGTGGGTATGGGAAGTGGTGCCATGTACTTTGCTTCGGATGTGACCCCGTTTTTGGCATACACAAATGAGGCAGTGTTTCTCGAGGAGAAACAGATTGCTGTTTTGACCCGTGGAGATGTGGAAGTAATGGACTATGATGGGGGTGCCGTTGAGTGGAGGTCTATGCGTATAGAGTGGACTCCTGAGATGGCGTCCAAGGGTGGGTTTGAGCATTATATGTTGAAAGAAATAGAGGAAGAGGGCAAAGTGGTCAGGGAGACACTTGAGGGGAGGGTAAATCTGGATGGTATATCCCTGCCGGAGCTGGGTGGGGCGAGTGTGGAGCATGTGGGTAGGCTCTTTATAGTTGCCTGTGGTACATCCTACTATGCAGGGGTGCTTGGTAAATACCTCATTGAGGAGCTTGTAGGTATTCCTGTGGAGGTAGAGGTTGCGTCTGAGTTGCGATACAGGAGATTTCCCGTGTATCGCAACGATATGGCGATGTTTATATCCCAGTCTGGTGAAACGGCGGATACCCTTGCCTCCTTGAGGTTGTTCAAAGACAGAGGCATAAAGACAGTCTCTTTGGTAAATGTAAGGAGCAGCACTATAGACAGGGAATCCGATGTTACGCTTTACCTCAGAGCTGGACCTGAGATAGGAGTGGCATCTACCAAGGCGTTTGTTGCCCAGCTTGCACTCCTTTACCTCATTGCCTTTCAGTGGGCAAAGGAGAAAAATGCTCTTGATATTCGTGAATATGCCTCAGGACTTCTTAAACTACCCTATCAGATAGAAGAAATCCTCTCGGGTAAAGAGACTATTAAAGGGCTGGCTGAGAAATACTATTCGTTTAGAAATTTCCTCTACCTCGGAAGGGGATTCTACTACCCCATAGCCATGGAAGGTGCTTTGAAGCTGAAAGAGATCTCCTATATCCATGCAGAGGCGTATCCTGCAGGTGAAATGAAACATGGTCCTATAGCCCTTATAGATGAACAGATGCCTGTTGTGGCAGTCATACCAAGAGGTTACATATATGGCAAGACGTTGAGCAACCTTGAAGAAACGCTTGCTCGTAAGGCCCCTATTGTAGCGGTTGCAACAGCCGGGGATAGCGATATAGTGAGATATACTGATGATGTCATGTGGATACCAAGGAGTATGGAGATCTTTGCGCCTGTGCTCTGCATCGTTCCTTTACAGCTATTTGCATACCATGTTGCAAGACTTAGGGGTTGTGAGATAGACCAGCCAAGAAACCTTGCGAAGAGCGTTACCGTGGAGTAAAAAGATGGTGCCGAGGGCCGGAGTCGAACCGGCATGAACCAGGGGTTCGCTGGATTTTGAGTCCAGTGCGTCTGCCAATTCCGCCACCTCGGCTCATCTTAAATTATAATAGGGGGTCTTGCTTTTGTCAAGGAAAAAAAGGCTGCTGCTCCATATATGCTGTGCACCTGATGCCACTATCCCTTATATACTCCTCAGCGAAGAGTATGAGGTTGTCGGATACTTCTATGGTTCAAATATACACCCACTATATGAATACAAAAAAAGAATAGCAGCCCTACAGGGCCTTTCAGAGAGGTGGGGTATGCCCATTATAGTTGAGAAGTATGAACCCTCCTCATGGTTGAAGAAGACCGCTATTTTCAGAGATGAACCCGAAGGTGGGAGGCGATGCAGGATATGTTTTTTCCTTCAGCTTGACTCAGCAGCCCGAGTTGCAGCTGAAAGAGGTATCCACCTCTTTACAACTACGCTTACCATTAGTCCCCATAAAGACGTAGATGCAATAAATACTATAGGAACAATTGCAGGTAAACGACATGGTGTTCATTACATCCCCCACATATTCAGGAAAAAAGACGGCTTTAAAAAGAGTGTGTACTTAAGCCGTCTTTTAGGGCTTTACAGGCAGAACTACTGTGGCTGTATATTCAGCCGTTAGGACTCCTTCTTGTAATCTGCGATGAGTTTCTCAAGCTCATCTACCTGTGAAAATACGTAATCCCCAACCTTCTTTATCTCGCCTGCGACGACTGCAAACCCTGTTCCCTCTTCCCCGAGCCTTGCGGCTTCTATTGCGGCATTTATACCAAGCACCTGTATGTTCTTTGCTATCCTTCTTATGCCGTTTCCTATGTTGTGCAGCTTTGTGTAGAAGTCTCCAGAGCTTGCAGATAGTGATATGTAAAGCTTGATACTCTCTGCTGCTATATTTACGGTGGCGCGCATGCACTCCTTGTCTTGAATTTTCTCATCCTCCAAAAGGTCAAGTAACTTCTGTGCAGGGAATCCATATTTGGACGCTTTTTCTGATATGAGACTCTTGTACTCTTCGTCTAACTCTCTCGCTTTTGCAAAGTCCCCTTCAAGGAATCCAACAAACTCGCCATTGCTGTCGAATATAGGGGATGTAAATGCATAAAAACCCATGCTGTTCTTGTATACGATGGTGCACTTCTCCTCGAGTGCCCTGTTTCTTGCATCCAGTCTCAGAGGCAAACACTCTTCTGTGAATATCCTCGAATTGGATAGAGTTGCTATGGTATCTTTGTGCTTCTGTGTACCGCGTATTTCCCCTACCTTTTCGATGATTTCAGCATTTCCTGTTGCCAGCCACACGGCGCTGTTGGTAGCTTCAGAAAGCATGCCAAGGATATTACTGATTTCACTTTTACCAGCTACTTTCTCGATATCCAACGTTCTCCCCCCTCTAAATCCCCGTTTTAGATATTTTACCTCTTTTGACAAAGTTTGGCAAGTTGATTTGAAAATCCTTGACATGACCTGATACTTGTATTATAATATATATGCAAAATGAATATAGGAAGGTAGTGTATATAGATGCGTAGAGGTAGAGGTGGATTTGGTCTTGGATTTGGTAAGGGTTGGTGGCTCATGGCCTATATATTGAGGGTGTTGAGGGATGGGCCTGTTCATGGTTATGAGATATTGGAGAGGCTTGTTGAGGATGGTCTTGCGTGGGGAAGTCCTGGGAGCGCTGGTGGTTTATACAGGCAGTTGAGGGTGATGGAGCAAATGGGACTTGTGACTTCTACATGGGATGTGACTGGCGGTGGACCTGCAAAGAGGGTTTACAGCATAACGCCGTATGGTATGGAGTATCTGTATGAGGTTGTCAATGATATGAAGGCTCTGAAGCGCGAGATAGATGGGTTTATAGACGCCTTTGAGCGTTGAAAGGAGGTGGTCAAGAGATGTGGGGTAGAGGTTGGGGCTATGGCCCATATGGATTTGGAGGCTTTGGTTGGGGATTTGGTCCTGGATGGGGATACAGACCGGGTCCTTACTACAGACCGTCTCCGGAGGAAGAAAGGCAGTATCTTCTGGACTATAAGGCGTATCTTGAGGAGGAATTGGCTGCGGTTAACAGGAGACTTGAGGAAATAGATAGAGAAGGGAGGTAGTGAAGATGCCTGCATTTGATGGGACAGGTCCTGCTGGTCTTGGACCGATGACTGGAAGGGGTCTTGGACCCTGCGGTGCTTATTATCGTGGTCGTTACGGCTATCCTGCACCTTACTATGGCTACGGTTTACCTTACCGTTACGGTTGGGGTAGAGGTTTCGGCTATGGCTGGGGTAGAGGCTACGGTTGGGGTAGAGGCTACGGTTGGGGCAGAGGCTTTGGTTGGCGTAGAGGATGGGGCTGGTGGTAAGCCCTTAAGTGGGGAGGTATGTTGCCTCCCCACTTTTGTAATGGGAGGTGGATAACATTGCAGATGCTTGGGGGACTCATATACGGTATTATTGTTTTTTGCCTTTATGCATATATGTTTAAGAAAAGAAAAAAGCAAGCATCTTCTGCCTTGAAGAAGGGAATTGTTCAATTCTTCAATAGGCTGCCGATGATACTTGCTATATTTCTCCTCATAGGGCTGTTTGATGTGTTTGTTCCCAAGGAGGTTGTCAGTTCTGTGGTTGGTGGTGGAAGAGGCATAGTATCCGTTATACTCTCTGTCTTTATGGGGGCTGTTATGATGGGGCCTGTTGCTACATCCTATCCGTTGGGTGCCATGTTACTGTGCAAAGGGGCTGCTGTCTCTGCAGTTGCTGCATTTCTGTACAGTTGGGTCATGCTTGGTGTCACGGTGGTGCCATTTGAGATATCCGTCTTTGGGGGCAGATTTGCGCTGGTGAGAAATATGTTCGCATTCATTGGTGCTGTGGTTATGGGATTGCTTACATCTTTGGTTCTCACGGGAGGACCGTTTTGAAGGAACACTGGTTTGAGTTCTTTGTCTTATTGTTATATATTTCACTATCACTCTTTTATCCCGGGAAGGTTCAGCAGGCGTTTTGGGTAGGTATAGGGTTGTTCTTCAAGATGTTACCTATATTCGCTTCTGTTGTTCTGTTTTCCACCTTTCTTGGTGTATTTTTGTCTCCTAAGTTTATACAGAGGTTTGTGGGAAAGGATTCAGGCATAAAGGGTATTATCATTGCGGTTATTCTTGGCACCGTGATAGTTGGTCCTATGTGGGTGATGTTTCCCATGTTTAAGACATTTATGGAGAAGGGTGCACGTGTTGCAGTTGTGGTTGCCTTAGTCGGCACGTTTGCCGTGAAGACGCCGTGGTTGCCGTATGCAGCAACCTTTCTGGGTTGGGAGTTTGTCATTGTCTCCGTTGTTCTTATAGTGTGTTATGCTGTGGTCTCTGGACTTGCTATGGAAAGGCTCTTGGGAGAATAGGTTTGTGGTATAATTAGGTCGTGTTTACACTGCTTTGGAGGAGATACTTTTGGGCAGAGATGTAATATATGTAGTAGGGCACAAGCGTCCAGATACTGACAGCATAGCTTCTGCTATTGCTTATGCGTATTTAAAAGCTCAGATTGATAGGGAGTTTGAATATATTCCAGTAAGACTTGGAGACATAAACAGGGAGACAGGATATGTCCTGAATAGGTTTGGCGTTGCTGTCCCACCGTTATTGGGGCATGTGCACATACAGGTGAGGGATGCCATGACATCCGAGCCTGTGGTTGCCCACAGAGGTGCTACTCTTTACGAGGTTGGCAACCTCATGTTACAGCACCACATTCGTGATGTTCCCATTGTTGATGACGATAGAAGGCTTCTTGGCCTCATTACGGAGCGTAGGATAGCACGGAGTTTCTTGGAAGAACTGCAGAACTTCTCGTTTGGCTCTGAGTGTCCAAAGATATCAGATGTCTTGAGGAGTGTGGGTGCAACCCTCCTTGTGGGAGAACCCAGATGGTCTTTATGTGGGAGACTGATGGTTGGTGCAATGTCTCATGAGATGGTCCGTAGGCACCTAAAAAAAGGAGATATACTCGTTGTTGGCGATAGAGATGACATCCAGAGGGTTGCAATCTTCATGGGGGCGAGCTGCCTTGTCATTACGGGTGGTTTGAGACCTCATGATGAAATTCTCAGAGAGGCTCGCAGAAGAGGGGTTGCAGTTTTACTTACAGAACATACTACATATATAGCGGGCAGGCTTT
>JAGHAJ010000148.1 GCA_021161545.1 Synergistota bacterium
GCTGATACCTTACGGGGAAAGGTTGCTCAGGATATACCCGGAGGATTGTGATATCAGGTATTTGCTTGGTATGGCATACATATATACGGCTCAGTATGATGAGGCAGAGAGGGTGCTTAGCAGGGCGATTATGCTTGATGAGCACTCTCCTCTGCTTTTTGTGGCTATGGGCAAGCTTCGTGCAGAGCTGAAGGATTACAGGGGTGCATTGTCCTATTTGAACAAAGCGCTTGAATATGCACCTGAAGACAGAGAGGTTTTGTTCTTCGTTGCATACATATACGATGAGATGGGAGATTATAGAAGTGCGACTGAGTTCTATAGAAAGCTTGTTGCGCTTTCTCCTGATGATGCCCAGGTCCACAATAATCTTGGTGTTACTATGCTGAAAGAGGGCCTTTATGATGAGGCGATGGGGGAGTTTGAAAAGGCTGTTGAGCTATCTCCTGAGTATGTGGACGCTTGGGAGAACATAGCAATCCTGAGTGAATACAAGAGGTTGCAGTCAAAGGCGGTAGATGCATGGAAGCGAGTGGTTAGCATAAGGGGTAGTTGTGAGGACTTTTTATCCTTAGGTGATATACTATTTAGGACAGGAAAAACGCTGCAGGCTTTAAGACTCCTTGAGCATGCAAAGAAGCTTTATCCGGATAGTGCCAAACTACACTACAGGATAGCACTTATCTACATGGAAGAAAGAAACTGGAAGGATGCACTTGATGAGCTACACCTTGCGGAGAGGCTTGGCATAGATAAAGGTCCTGATTTTTTGTGGTCAAAAGCTGTTGTCCTGTTTAGCCTCAGGATGTTTAGGGAATCGCTTGAGCTCCTTGATGAGTATGAAAAGGCTGTGGATAAGCCCGATAGGGCATTTTATAAGAAGAAGGTAAGGGTGCTTTTGCACCTAAAGATGTGGAAAGAGGCATTGGATGTGATGGAGGGTCGCGAATTTCAAGACGAGGTTGACATGGTTTACTTCAAGGGAATAGCCCTTTACAGGCTTGGCAAATACGAAGATGCCTTAGGATATCTTCAAAGAGCTTATGATATGGGGATAGTGAATGAGAATGTGTGTAGGCAACTTGCAAGGGCGTATGCCGTTCAGGGTAACATGGATAGCTCACTGAAGTACTGGAGAAAGTTGCTTGAAATAAGCCCTGAGGATAAGGAGGCATGTATTGCATTGAAACAGGATACCAGAGGAGAGAGAGAGCCTACTAAAGTGGTGGTTAAACCAGAGCACATAGAAAAACACAGGGAACTTGCCAGGATGTATGCTTCCAAGGGTATGGAAAGAGAGGCTTTGTGGGAGTGGAAGAAGATCTTGCTTATAGATCCGTATGACATGGAGGCGATGGAAGAGGTAGAAAAAAGAAGGGGTTAATGATGATGCAGTGGCTTCATATATTGAGGGTGCAGGATGTAATAGACATAATCGTTATAGCCTATCTGGTATATAAACTCCTTGATATCCTCAAGGGTACCATGGCTATGCAGTTACTCAAAGGTATCTTTGTCCTCCTCATAGCCGGCAATGTTGCCAAGTGGTTGGGTTTGCATACACTTGACTGGCTGTTTGGAAAGGTCATAAGCATTATGTTTATAGCACTTCCTGTTATATTTCAGCCGGAGATAAGACAGGCACTTGGAGCGCTTGGCAGAGGGGGTATTGGTTATCAGAGATATAAAGGGGCTTCTGAAAGGCTTATAGGTGAGATTACAGATGCCTTGAAGTTTATGAGGTTGCAGAGGATAGGTGCAATTTTAGTCTTTCAGCGAAGGGATAGTCTGGGGGAGTTTGCGGCAAAAGGGACTACATTGAACGCAGAACTTACAAGTGAACTGCTACTGACGATATTTACTCCCTCTACACCCTTGCATGATGGTGCTGTCATCATAAGGGGAGACATAGTTCAGGCAGCTGCGTGTTTTTTGCCGCTCAGTGATAACCCATTTATAGAACCCACCCTTGGCAGCAGGCATAGGGCTGCACTTGGCATCACAGAGGTGAGTGATGCAATTGCATTTGTCGTCTCAGAGGAAAGGGCGGAGGTCTCCCTTGCGGTGAGGGGGAGACTTGTGAGAGATATGAATGAGGACAGGATAAAGAAGGTGTTGTCCAGCCTCTATAGGGCTTCTGGTGAGAGTGGCTGGTCGAGGCTCTGGAGGAAGGTGAAGAAGAAAAAATGAGGTCTATGGATAGCTGGCTTGAGAATAAAGTAGTGTTGTGGATAGTCTCCTTTGTTATAGCAATAATAATATGGATGTATGTATCTTACTCTCCTGATATAGGAAAGATAGAGAGAATTATGGATGTCGGGGTGAATGTGAAGAATCAACCCAAGAATGTGATAGTAGAATATCAGCCAAAAGAGATAGAGTTAAGGGTTGTAGGCTTTAAGGAAGATATGACATCGTTTTCGCCTGATGACATCAGTGTTTATATAGATTTAAAGGGTCTATCTAAGGGTAAATTTATGCTCCCTGTGAGCTTGAAGGTGCCACCCAGCATAAGGGTGGAGAAGGTTGAACCCAAGAGGGTAGCAGTAACTATTGTGCCTTTGGTGAAAAAGTATATCCCTGTGAGGGTTTCTACCATAGGATTTCCGCCCGATGGCTACATAGCAGAAGAACCAGTTGTATTTCCTGAGAGAGTCGAGGTAGAAGGTAGCCCGACGATACTCTCTGCTGCAAAGATGGCGATTGTGAGTGTAAACATGAGCGATGTCAGAGAGTCGGTTATGAAAGAAGTGGCAGTTACGGTAGTGGATGATTCGGGCAGGGAGATAAAGGATGTCAATGTAATTCCTCCAAAGGTTGATGTTGCTGTGAAAGTTAAGAGGGGATGGCCTCAAAAGGTTGTCTCGGTCAAACCAAGGATAAAGGGTAAACCTCCAAAAGAATGGGTATTAAAGGGTGTGAGCGTGAAGCCGGCGTCTGTTGGTATAGAGGGACCGAGAGATGTAATTTCTGGTATAAGCACGGTATATACGCCTCCTATAGATATCAGCCGTATAAAGAACAGGGTAATGAAGATAAAGCTTTTACCGATTATGCCATCTGATAAGGTAAGGATGATAGAGAAACAGCCGGTTGTGGTTACTTTGCTGTTTGCAGAGAAGGTTATTAATAGAACCTTGGTTGTTCCCATTGAGA
>JAGHAJ010000067.1 GCA_021161545.1 Synergistota bacterium
CCCTCATGGAAAGTTCCCCTATTAGTAGCACCATCACTAAAGAATGCAACTGCAACTTGCTTACTACTCTTCACTTTACTTGCAAGGGCAGCACCCACAGCAAGAGGAATACCCCCAGCTACAACACCATTTGCCCCAAGCATTCCAATAGAGAAATCCGCTATGTGCATAGAGCCACCCTTCCCATGACAATACCCAGTAGTCTTACCAAAAAGCTCTGCCATCATAGGTTTCAGGTCAGCACCTTTCGCTATCGTGTGCCCGTGCCCTCTGTGTGTGCTTGTAATGTAATCATCCTTCCTCAGATTTGCACACACTCCTGTAGCAATAGCCTCTTCACCTATATAAAGGTGAACAAAACCGGGTATTTCTCCATCCAGAAATAGCCTCTCTACCCTCTTCTCAAAATGTCGTATTTTGAGCATAGTCCGAAAAAGTGACAGCAACACTTCCTTATCCATCTCCATACCTCCCCCAAACAGCTTGTAATCTGTATTTTACCAGAAAATGTGAACTTTGTCCAACTCTGAACATAAACACTACAGTAGTAGTAATCAGTATTTATAGTATTCAGGGGAGTATAAAAAATACCTTATGTCGTATATTGTACAATTTTATACTTTTTCATCTTGCTGTAAAGGGTGCTCCGTTGTATGCCGAGCAGCTTGGAGGCTCTGTAGATATTACCATCTGTAGCTTCAAGTGCCTTTTTTATGAGAGCTATTTCCATCTCTCTCAACGGGATTACAGTATCAGATCCATTATCGGTAGAGTCGTATCCTTCACTAATTATGTAGGATGGCATCTCTTTAAGAGTTATTTCTTCACCTTCAGCCAGGAGAACTGCCCTTTCTATGACAGTTTCAAGCTCTCTAATGTTTCCTGGCCAGTTATACCTGAGAAAGAGTTCCTTAACCTCCGGCGAGAGGCGATACTTCCTACCGGTTGCAGTTTCAATTCTCTCAAAGAGTCTATCCACTATAAGCGGAATATCTTCCTTACGCTTACGCAGAGGAGGTATGCATATACTCAGGACGCTAAGGTAATAAAACAGGTCCACATTAAAGCTTCCTTTCTCCATTTCTTTTTTTAGGTCAACATCTGTGGATGCTATTACTCGTATATCTATAGGTATAGAATCTATACTCCCTACTCTAAGAATTTGCTTCTTCTGAAGGGTGTAAAAAAGTCTTTCTTGTAAATCAAGAGGTAGTGCCACAATGTTATCAAGAAATAGTGTTCCACCGTTAGCAAGCTCAAGCTTTCCCGGTCTTCCTTCTCTATTATAGTCAGCAGCAGCACCAAAGAGGTCTTGCTCTATTAGGCCTCTGGGCATAGCACCACAATTCACAGTAACGAAGGGTCCATCAGAGCGGTGGCTTGCATTGTGAATAGCCTGAGCAATAATTTCTTTACCCACACCCCTCGGACCAGAAAGCAGAACAGGGACATCAGAGTGTGCAGCGATCTTTATAAATCTCCTGATTTCCTTCACAAATTTATTGTCCCCTACTATATCATCAAACGTAAATATTGCTCTTGCACCTATGAAGTGAGTAACTAAATCCTGAACCCTGCTTATTTCTCTGAAGATATCAACAACTGCTATAAGGTTATCATTCTCATCCTTAACGGGGACTGCCGTCTTTATAAAGTGCAACAATCCTCTTTTACTCTTGACTATAAACTCTTTATCAACATATCCCTTCTTGGTCTCAAATACATCCAGAACAACAGGAATAAAATCAACTATATCAGCAACAAACTTTCCAACAGCTTCCTGAGGGGAAACCTTCAATATTTCTCCTGCCTTACTGTTCATAGTCAAGACATTACCCTTATCGTCAAAGAGTATCAAACCATCCGAAATACCCTCTATAATAGCCCTCTGATACTTCTCAGATACGGTAAGTCTCTTCGATGCCAGTACAAATTGGATTCCATTTTCAACCGATTTTGCCAACGAATATAACCATCCAAGTTTATATACGTCAAAACCATCTACTTTAGAGAAAGCAGAAACAACCGCTACTAACTTCCCATTCTCATCGTACACAGGACACGAAGCATCCCACGTATTTAAGAAGTCCACATGATAATGCTGATATCCAATCACCGTATGTGGTACTCCATCAATAAGTGTTAATGATACAGAAGTGGTACCAACTGTATCCTCTTTCCAGTAAGCTCCACAGTGTATGGGAATCCCTATGTCCACATCTCCAACCACAGAAAGTACAACACCATCTTTATCAAAAAGGATAAATTTCATCTCAGACTGCAAAATTAATCCTTTCTGCCTCCTAATAGAAGAGAGAAATGCAGATATCAGCTCCTTATTATCCTCTTTCTTGGCGCTAAGTTCAGTTATCGGGACCATGTAATCTCTCCTACTAAAAGGATCAAATCCCCTTTCCTTTAACCTCCTCCATGAATTTCTTATTTCAGATGGTAAGATATTACTGAGTATATCCCTGTTTATAAAGTCTTCCCATGCAGATTTATAATCCATGCAATATCTCTCCTTAAGAGTTTATTTCATCTATCTCCTTCTTTATCGCCAACTCTACTGCATCCACTATCTCATTCACTGAATATAACTTAACCTCTCCACTTCTCCTCCACCTTAACTCCACCTTACCTTCTTTAAGATATTTACCTACAGTCACCCTCAAAGGTATACCCATAATATCGGCATCGTTGAATTTTACCCCTGGGCTTTCATCTCTATCATCTATAAGTACTTCCACACCCCTATTAATCAGCTCAGAATATATTCTTTCCGCAGTTTCTCTCTGTTGCTCATCTTTAACAACCACCGACACTACTATTACATGATAAGGTGCAATAGTCATCGGCCATATAATCCCCTTATCGTCATGTAACTGTTCTATGACAGCAGCCATAGTCCTTTCAACGCCTATCCCATAACATCCCATTACATAATACTTCTTCTCTCCATTCTCATCTAAAAATGTTGCATTCATAGCTTCGCTATACTTAGTGCCTAATTTGAATATATGTCCTACTTCTATACCCCTTCTCACTTTCATAGGAAAGCCACATTTTGGACACTTGCTTCCATCATGCACTTTCCTTATATCTGCAACCTTCATATCATCAGGGAAATCTTTCTGCGGATTCACATTTTTAAGGTGGTAATTCTCTTTATTTGCACCAACAACAACATTTTTCATGCGCATAACAGATTCATCAACCACCACAACTGCATCTTTAAGCCCTATAGGTCCTATAAAACCACCACCTCCAGGTGTAATAGACAAAACCTCTTCCTCCGTAGCTGGATTCAAATACAGACAACCAAGCAAATTCTTGAGTTTTATTTCATTTATATCATAATCTCCTCTCACAAAGGCTGCCACTATATTCCACTTTTCACCAGAGTATATAGCTTCATACACAACAGCTTTTACGGTCCTACTCTTATCTATTGCCAAGAAATTAGCAAGTTCTTCTATTGTCTTAATGTTCGGCGTATAGACCTCTTGTATATCCATCTCTTGAGCATCTTCAGGTGGGTCAAGCTGATCTGTAGCCTTTTCAAGGTTAGATGCATATCCACAACTATCACAAAATGCTATTTCAGCTTCTCCTGTATCTGCAAGCACCATAAACTCGTGAGAGACATCTCCACCTATCGCACCACTATCAGCTTCAACTACTCTGTAATCCAAACCACACCTTTTGAATATCCTGCAATAAGCATCATACATAGCATCGTAACTCCTATTCATACCTTCTTCGTCCCTATCAAAACTGTAAAGGTCCTTCATAATAAACTCTCTTGCTCTCATGACTCCAAATCTTGGTCTGATTTCATCTCTAAACTTCACCTGTATCTGATACAACAGTAGAGGAAGTTTTCTATAAGACCTATTGTTATCTCTAACAAGCGTCGTTATAACTTCCTCATGAGTAGGACCAAGTGCAAATGTTCTTTCCTTTCTATCCTCTAATCGCATCAACTCGGGACCGTAATCATACCATCTACCACTTTCAAGCCATAGCTCTGCAGGTTGTAGAGCTGGCATAAAAAGCTCTTGCCCTCCTTTTGCATCCATTTCTTCTCTTATAATGTTTTCAATCTTCTTTACAACTCTATAACCTATAGGTAACAAAGTATAAATACCAGAAGCAAGTTTCCTTACAAGCCCTGCCCTTAACATAAATACATGACTTACTGTTTCAGCCTCTTTTGGATTCTCCCTAAGAGATGGGAAAAATAACCTACTAACTCTCATATCTATCCCTCCTATCAAGAATATCTTTTACAAAAGACAAAAACCATTCTCCAGCCTTAGCAGCATCTATCATCTTAATAATCTTACCTCTATAGTAAATAACCCCCTTACCAGAACTACCAACAATGCCTATATCTGCCTTCTCAGCTTCTCCAGGCCCATTAACCGCGCAACCCATAACAGCAATTTTCAGTCTATCCCTAACCGCCGAAGTCAGAAATGATAACTTTTCCACAATAGAGATAACGTCTATCTCCTGTCTTCCACAGGTGGGGCAGGAAATTATCTCTACACCCTCCCTCAATCCAACAGACTTCAAAATCTCTATACCAACAACAACTTCCCTCACAGGATCGTCCGTTAAAGAAATTCTTATTGTATCACCTATACCATTTAATAACAATCCCCCTATTCCAATAGCAGATTTTACTGTACCTTGCAAAAAACCACCTGCCTCCGTGACACCTAAATGAAGAGGATAATCCACCAGTTTAGACATGAGTCTATAACCAGATATAGTAACTATAACATCTGTAGATTTAACAGAGATAACGATATCCCGAAAACCAGTATCTTCCAGCATTTCTACCTCTCTCAATGCAGATTCCACTATTTCCCGGGAAATATTCTTATAGTCTGCAACAATATCTCTTGGTAGAGAACCTGTATTCACGCCAACTCTTATAGGTATACCTCTCTCCATGGCAGCCTTTGCAATATCTCTCACATGAGAAGGGTTCCTTATGTTTCCTGGGTTTAATCTGAGTTTATCAGCTCCATGTTCTATGGAAAGTAGAGCAAGCCTGTAATCAAAATGGATATCTGCCACTATTGGGACAGAAACCTCCTTCTTTATACGGGATATAGCCTTTGCAGACTCCTCGTCTGGTATAGTTATCCTAACTATATCTACCCCGGCGTATTCCATCTGCTTTATCTGGGATATATTATCATCCACAGCAGAAGCAGGGAACTGTGTCATGCTTTGAACAGAAACTTTATTACTTCCCCCAACATATACCTTTCCTACACTAACAACCCTTTTACTACTCATATCCTTCACCTCAAGCTTACTATATCCCTAAACGTAATATATACAACAAGAGATATCAATATCCAGAAACCAACAAGATGCACGTATTCTATCTTCTTAGGGTCTATCTTCTTACCACTTAGAAACTCTACAAGATAAAAGATTAATCGTCCTCCATCTAAGGCTGGGAAGGGAAAAAGGTTAATTAAAGCAAGATTTATACTCAAAAACGCCGTAAAGGAGAAAAATGTTATCCACCCCTGAGAAGCAGCTTTTCCAGCCATATATGCAATCGCTACGGGACCCTTCAATTGCAAAGGTATATGATGAATGACAGCATTCCATAAAAATACTACCATCAATACAAGCATCCCAAACACATATGTAGTAGCTTTGTAAATGGAAGAAAAAAGGTTATACCTCTCAATAACAGGATATATACCTATGAGTGCAACCTTCTTCTTACTATCATATCTCGGCTTTACCTTAAATAAAATCCTCTTACCTCTCCTATCCACAACTATGTTAAGCTCTTTTCCCCTAACTTTATGTATGTATTCTGAAAGTTCTTTCCAGTTTTTCACTTTAATACCATCAACAGATACTATTCTGTCCCCTGCTCTTATACCAACAGTCTCCGCAGGATATCCATGAATTAGACCACCTACCATTGCCGTAGTAAGGTTCGGCATACCATTAAAGAAGAAAACAACAGCAATAAACGGTATAGCAATAAGCAGATTCATTACAGGACCAGCAGCAACTACCAACGCCTTTTTCCACAGAGGCTGCGATAAAAATCCTCCTTCTACTGTTTCATCATCCTCACCGAAAAATCTTACAAACCCCCCAAGGGGTACAATCCTTATACTGTACTTTATCTCTCCCTTACCCCAAGAAGCCAAAATACTGCCAAATCCTATTGAAAATTCTTTAACCCTTATACCCAAAAGCCTTGCAACGACAAAGTGTCCTCCTTCGTGGAATAAAACCAATATAGCAATTGCAACAATAAAACTACCTAAAGAGTAAAAAAACATCAGAAATCTCCCTTCATTACTATATCCTCAGCCACTCTATAGGACCTCTCCACCATAGAAATAACAGCATCTTCAGATACATCCCTATCTTCATCCCACATCTGCTCTACAGTCCTCCTAACCACTTCAAATACCTCTAAAAACCCTATTCTTCCCTCAAGAAATGCCCTTACTGCCAATTCATCGGCACCTATAAAGGCAGCAGGTAATAATCCTCCCTTCTTTCCCACCTCGTAGCCAAGGGAAAGCATGGGGAAGCTCTCCAAATCAGGTTCTTCGAAAGAAAGAATCCCATCTAACCTTAAATAAAGTCTATCTGCAACCTTCCTCCTTTTTGGGTAAAAAAGTGCATAGTGGACGGGCAACCTCATATCCGTCACACCTGCAAGCATCTTGATACTACCATCCTCAAACTCTACCATACCATGCACAATACTCTGAGGATGCACCATTACCTTTATATGCTCATAGTCTATGCCGAAAATC
>JAGHAJ010000202.1 GCA_021161545.1 Synergistota bacterium
TCCTTGTAAAAGTGGTCAATGGCAAACGGGTCAAACCCAGCCTCTCTCATTTTGAAGAGCTTTTCTTTACGGACCCTTACGAGTTCGCTTTCTTCCATTCTTTTCTCCTCCCCCTAAGAAACCTATAATTTATCACACTCTCATATCTATCAATTATATACCATACCTCAGCCCAGCTACCAGCCCTATTTATACCATCTCTTATCTTCGAAGCGCCAGGTAAATCCCTTATGAACCAGGAGATAAATTTCTTCGTTTCTCTAAACGCCTTCTCTTGTCCCTTGAACTCTATATAATCGTGCAAAAAGCCCCTTAATACAGAAAAAAATTCCTCTTTCGAAATCTCCCTTGAAGGGTCCCCATTCAGAAACCTTTTTATATCCTCGACAAGCCAAGGATTTCCAAGAACACCCCTGGCAAGCATCACACCATCACAGCCCGCAGCTTCTATCATCTCTGCAGCATCTTCAACACTCATTACCCCTCCATTACCCACAACAGGCACATCTAACATCTCTTTCACCTGCTTCAAAAAGGGAAGGTCAACCTCCTCGGCATACCCACCCTTAACGCTCCTTGCATGCACAGTAATAGCATCCACTCCCGCATCCCGAAGTGCAGCAACCACTCTCATCCCATCTTCACCATCTGCATACCAACCCTTGCGAATTTTCGCAGTAACAGGCACAGAAACCCTTTTCTTTATAGCACTAACTATTTCATAAACCCTCTCTGGTTCCTTCAAAAGATACGCACCTTTTTTCTTCTTTACTACTTTAGGAATAGGACATCCGAGGTTAATATCTATAAGAATAGCTCCCTTACTCACAGCTATTTTCGCTGCCTCTGCCATTATCTCAGGCTCTCTCCCAAAGAGCTGAACGCCCACATTACACTCATCTTCTGCTATGTAGAGCATCTCCACAGACCTCTTTGTGCCACTAACAACCCCACGGTCGTTCAACATCTCCGTGAAGACGAGGTCCGCACCATACCTCAGCATAAGCCTTCTAAACACAATGTTCGTTACACCACTCATCGGTGCAATAATAACCCTCTTACTGCCCCAGAATACATCCCACCAGCTAATACTACTTCACCCTCTCGTATATTATCCTCAAACCTTTCAGGGTAAGCTCTTTATCTATTACATCTATCACTTCTGTCTGTGTTGCAACAAGCTCTATAAGGCCGCCAGTAGCAACAACCTTAGCATTCTCGGAAAGCTCTTTCTTAAACCTCTTAACCATCCCTTCCACCATACCTGCAAATCCCATAACCAAGCCTGAGCGAATGCTGTCAACAACATTCCTACCTATACTACATGCAGGTACCTCTAACGACACACTCGGCAATCTCGCAGTATAGCTAAACAGGGCATCCCTTGATATCAGCAGACCAGGTGCTATTGCGCCACCTCTGTAAACTCCATCCTTATCTATCGCACAAAAGGTGGATGCCGTACCAAAGTCAACTACTATAACAGGTGCACCATAAATAAAGTAAGCAGCCACTGCGTTAACCAGCCTGTCTGCCCCAACTCCGGCAGGAGGATTGTAATCAACACGAATCCCCAAGTCCATATCTGCCCTTACGAATATAGGTGTACTACTAAACAACTTCCTGCAGCACTCCTTAAGGTTTCTATCTATCTGAGGCACAACGCTCGAGACCATGATACCATCTATATAATCCGTAGAGATATGAGCTTGCCTAAGCAATGTGTCTAAGATAGCAAGATATTCATCTGACATTCTTTTTCTCTCTGTAGATATCCTCCAAGATGTCAGTAAGTTTTCGTCCTCAAACACACCCAACACTGTATTCGTATTACCTACATCCATTACCAACAGCAATACAAAACACCTCCCCTATTATACCTTCCTCCAAGAAGCCGGGAGCAACAAGACCAACACAGTGTATATCTCAAGCCTGCCAAGTAGCATACACACACTCAACAACCACTTACCTGCCATGGGGACAAACGCATAGTTCTGCGCTGGGCCAACACGTGCAAGACCAGGACCAATATTCCCCAACGTTGCAGCAACAGAAGATATAGCAGTTATCGTATCAAGGCCAAGGGAACTCATATATATGGTAGCTATTACAAACACAAGCATATAGAGTAGAAAAAAACTGTGTATATCAGCCACTATCTCCTCAGAGACGACCTCTTTGTTGAGAACAATAGGCATTACTGCACGAGGGTGTATAAGTCTGTAAAGTCTCCTCACACCATCCTTAAGCAATATCATTATCCTTATATGCTTTATGGCACCCCCCGTTGAACCTGCACAACCACCAACAAACATGAGAAACAGTAGGAAAAATTGTGAAAGATAAGGCCACTTACCAAAATCTGCTGTAGCATACCCTGTAGTAGTCATTATAGAAATTGCCTGAAAGGAAGCATATCTCAAATCCTGCCCAATAGTTGCATATACATGATGATACCACAGGTCAACCGTGATGAATAGAACAGAAATCGCCGTGAAGACTGCATAAAAGATAAACTCTGCATCCTTATACACCTTTAACCTGCCCTTAAGAGCATAGTAGTGAAGTGAAAAGTTCGCACCAGCTATAAACATAAATATTATTATCACTACATCCACATACACAGAATGATATGCACCAATGCTTGCATTCCGGGTTGAAAAACCACCTGTAGCCATCGTACCAAACATGTGACACAACGATTCAAACGGATTCATTCCTCCCAGATAAAGGAGTAGCACTTCTGCAGCAGAGAGAACTATATATACAATCCAGAGAAGTTTTGCCGTCTCCTTTATACGAGGACGTAGCTTCTCTGCAACAGGTCCAGGCACCTCTGCAGCAACAAGCTGCATACCACCAACACCGAGAACAGGAAGTATCGCAACAGATAGAAGTATAATCCCCATACCACCAAGCCAGTGGGTAAAATCTCGCCAAAAGAGTATACCCAGAGGCGAACCCTCTATATGAGTTAGTACAGAAGCTCCCGTAGTGGTAAAGCCTGACATTGCCTCAAAGTAAGCATCTGTGAATGTAGGCAACACACCCGAAAACACGTAAGGAAGAGCACCAAACGCAGAAGCCAATAACCACCCAAACGCTACTACTGCAAAACCTTCTTTCCTCCCAAGTTCACCCTCATCGCTACCCAAAAAAGAAAACAAAAACCCTGCACCTACTGTTACAGCCATGGAATACATTAACGGAAGTATATCATTGCCATGATAATGAAATGCCCAAAACAACGGGAAAGACATACTAATACCCAAAAGAAGCAACAAACGACCAAGAAAGAAGAGAACTAATCTAATGTTCATAAACCCTTACCCCACAAAAAGCTTCTCTACTTTGCCCACCTTAGATGTAGGAGCAAATACTATCACCCTATCATTACCCCATATGCAGTCATCCCCTTTGGGTATAAAGACATTCTTGTCCCTCATAATAGCTCCTACAATGAAATCCTGTGAACCTTTGAGCTCTGAAAGATTCTTACCAACAATAGGAGCATCCTGAGAGACCGCTAATTCCAGAGCCTGAACATCTACACCCTCCAGATACACCCCATTGACAAATCCCCTTCTTCTGATAAACCTGAGTATTGCGGAAGTGACATCTACACGGGGATTGACTATAGAATCTATAGATAGATAGGGTAAGAGATTCATGTAATCTATCTTTCTAACGAGAGCTATACTCTTCTTTGCACCAGCAGATTTCCCAAGCACAGCAGAAAGGAGATTCACCTCATCGTTCCTCGTCGTCGTGACAAATCCATCTACCTCACTAACCCCTTCTTTTATCAGAAACTCAAGGTCTGTACCATCACCATTGAGCACAACCACGTTGTGTAGTTCCATTGCAACCTTCTGACATTTTTCCCTATCCACATCTATTACTTTTACGAAAGGGACACCTGCCATTGAAAGACTCCTTGCTACTCTAAATCCCACTTTACCACTACCCACAATCATAACGCTCTTTACTTCTTTCTTAAATCTATCAAAATCAGCTGTCTTCCCCAGAACAAATACCTTATCACCCTTTAATATTACGTCATCTCCTCTGGGAATAAAGCTCTTACCATCCCTTACTACGACTGCTACAAGGAAGACCCCCTTCCAACCCATATTCCCAAAATCTTTTAGCTTCATATTCTCAAGCATATGCCCTTCTCTTACATTTACCCCATACATCCTGAGATTTCCATCGAAGAAGTATGCAACCTGTATGGCAGAAGGCAAAGCCAGTAACTCAACAATTGCTTCAGATATAACTCTCTCAGGGCTCACAACAAAGTCTATCCCAAGTTCCTTGTGAGAGAATGTTGCATCTTTATCAGAATACCTAAGGTCCCTCATCCTTGCAACAGTAGTTGGAACCCCACGTTTCTTACCAAACATACAGGATACTATGTTTGTTTCATCACTATTTGCAACTGCTATTATCATATCCACGTCTGCACCGACACCTGCCTTTTCGAGGACACCAAGTCTCGAGCCACTACCCCTTACCGTCATAACATCAAGTCTCTCTCTTACACGAGATATTTTCTCCTCATCTATATCCACAACCACAACATCGTGCTCTTCAGACGATAAAACCTTTGCAAGGTTAAATCCAACCTCTCCTGCACCAACAATCAGTATCTTCATACGCAATTACCACCCCCTCAATCTCTGAACAAATAGTTCATACACCACAGAGATGTACTTCCTTTCCTTAACCCTCAATAAGTATATCAGCAAGAGAAACATAGATATTCCCACAAAAACCGTTATAGACAATTTTACCAATAAAATCCAACCATAACAATCCTTAATCCAGTAAGCATCAATAACATAAACGAGCGTCAACATTACCAGCCCAACCCCAAGAACTCTGAAAAGCGGGAAGAGAAATGCCCGCCATTTGAGCAAGCCCATTCTCCTCTTAAATATCATAAACAGCACTACAAAATTCAATGCAGACACAATAGAAGTGGCAAATGCAAGACCTCCAACATCCAAAACACGCATAAGCACATACGCCAAGACAAAATTCAATCCCACCATAAAAGCACCAACCTTAACCGGTGTTTTGGTATCATAGACTGCATAAAATGCCTTGAGTATAAGATTCAAGTATGCCATAAAGGGCAACCCTGCCGCATAGAAGCAGAGGGCAAACGCGGTATGATTCACTGCCCAATCTCCAAACTCCCCTCTGGCAAACAAAAGTCTTATAATAGGTTTACCCAATACTGCAAGCCCAATAGCAGCAGGAACAACTATAAAGCTAACAAACGCAAGACCATCCGTTAAGGCATCAACAAACTCAGAGGGTTCATTTTGAGCACTATGCCTTGAAAGAGTGGGAAAGATAGCGGTTGATATCGCAATCCCAAACACCCCCATGGGTAACAACACAAGCCTCAGTGCATAGTTCAACACAGATATGCTACCAGAAGCAAGTAAAGAGGCAAGTACTCTGTCTATTATGATGTCAAGCTGAGTGACTGCAAGGCCAAAAACATAGGGTAACATGAGCTTACCTATTTGTAAAATATCAGGATTACGAAAGTCCAGAATAAACCTGTATCTATATCCTTCCCTGTATAATAGGGGCACCTGTATAAAAAACTGCAAACCTCCCCCGATCATCACAGCAATTCCCAGTAGTACAATAGCCCAACTCACTTTTCCAAAGAATAGCATGATGGTTATAATCGATACGTTAAGCATGGCTGGTGCAAATGCTGGAACAAAGAACTTACCCAGCGCATTCAGGATACCCATGGAGATTGCAGCAAGACTCATAAAAACTATAAAAGGGAACATCAAGCGGGTAAGTCTAACTGCAAGCAGGTGGGTGGATTCAACAAATCCCGGTGCTATAAACTTTACGATCCAAGGCGCAAATACTTCTCCCACAGAGACTATAATGGCAAAGAGTAAGAGCATAATATTTATTAGAATGTTAACGGTATCCCATGCCTGCTCTTTTTCCCCACTCACAATCCTCTTGGTGAAAACAGGTATAAAAGCAGCGCTCAACGCACCTTCTGCAAGTAACCTCCTGAGTAGATTGGGTATAGTGTACGCTACCAGAAATGCATCAAACTGGGCAGTAGCACCAAAAAGTGCTGCAACGATTATATCTCTACACAGCCCCAACACCCTGCTTATGAGCGTGGCCACCATCATGGCACCTGCAGATTTTACCAAGAAAGAAGTCTTAGAAGGCACCTTTAAACCTCCAAACAAAAAAGGGTGAGAGTATATCTCACCCTTTAATAGTTACAGTAATATATTGACAAACAATTACCTCACTTTGTTAAAACTTCTTCTACTTTCTCCTTTTTTCTCCTTTCCTCCACTTCTCTCCTCCTACGCATAAACCTTTCATAGTTGTAAGGTTTATCTTCCTTACTAAGGAGTTTCATGTAAAGCGGCAGGTCCTCATTTTCCCATACAGGATCGAATATCTCTTTCACCCTTCTCGCATACTCATCCAGTTTGGGTGCCAAAGGACCTAAAAGCATTTCTGCTCCTGGATGAGTGGGGTGAGCCCCCGTTTCTTTCACTATCCTCCTAAGAACCCACGGGTGGTCTATAATCATACAAGGCCTTGTAAGATTATCATCGTCATAGGGTGCTGCTTCTCTGATTTTAGTAAAAAATGGGCTCTTCAGTATTTCTACAAGGCTCTTCTCATGGATATTGTCAGTAGCAAAATGTGCAAATACACACGGCTCAACATCTCCAGTAGCAACAATGTGCATATATCTTTCTCCTGCTGCCATACAACCATCTACATACAGACCGTCATTCCAGAAGTCTCCAAGAAATATCGGTTTAGTTCTGCGATACTCACGCACCCTTTCGCGTAGCAACGCTCTCTGTTCAGGTGTAGCCATGTACTCAAGGTCAGGCGTATCCCCAGTAGGAATATACTGGAAGTACCATCCAACTTTTGCTCCCTTACTTATCATAAAATCTATAAACTCCTCACTGGATATGGCTTCAGTACTTGTCCTCGTGGCAGTAGCCGAAAACCCAAAAAGGACTCCTTCTTCTCTTAATATATCCATTGCCTCCATAACCCTGTCGTACACGCCCTTTCCTCTACGCCAGTCGGTTTCTTCCTTGGAACCTTCTATGCTTATCATGGGAGCAACATTTCCAAGTTCCACGAGGCGCTTCGCCACATCTCTTGTTATAAGTGTTCCATTGGTATATAACTGGAAATAGGCATCATTGTGCTTTTCCCAGATATCAAACATATCTTTTCTTGTGAATATCTCACCACCAGACATGGTAAAGAAATACATACCAAGTTCTTTTGCTTCTGTTATAATTCTGTCCACATCTTCAAAACTAAGCTCCTCAGAGCGAGGATACTTGGCAGCATAACATCCTTTACACCTCAGATTACACTTCATCGTAGGGCTAATTACCATAAAGTATGGCAGATGAACGTTGTATTCCTTCTCTTTTTTATCCCTTATACCCCTACCTATTATCATCGAATTGACGAGCAGATTTATAACAAGTTTATTTCTGCAATTTGGATGAAGATCTTTGAATATGCTCCTCCACAAAACATAGAACGGATGATTCTGATCTGCCATATCTGCAATACCCCTAAAGGTTTCTCTATGAAACTTGGTGGGAGACATCCTCGAAAGAAGCAAAAACACTTTCTTTACATGTGCATCAGATGCCTTAGAGAGAAAGGCTGCTACACCTTTCATTACTCGCGCAGAAACATATCCCTTTGCCCTGGTAAGAATATCCACGAGCTATCCCCCCTTCTTGATCTCAGTGACAATCCCTTCTAAAAGTTCTACCCTATTCTCCAACGCCTTAAGCATCCGTTTTATCTCATTTACCTCCGCCTTCGACGGTACATCTACCACATCAAACAGCTTCCCTATCTCCTGTCTAATAGTGGATAACATCTCTTCCTTTTTTAACTCCATCCTCTTGGTGAACTCCTCAACTATCTTTTTACCCTCTTCCTCACTCATCTCACCTTTGCTAACCAACTCTTTAACAAGCGCATCTAACTGCGACTTTGTAAACGCAACCACACCCAAGCCGCTAAACAGAAACTTCCTCAGCAGCTCTATCATGAATTACCACCTCCCAAAAGTTAGTATAATTATACTACACCTTTGCAACTTTGTCAAAAAAGCTACTCTACATCTATCTTTTTGACTATTAGTTCCCTCCCTCCCAATATCTCGACATCTATACTACCACACTTAGGGCATGTAAGATCATACTTATCGGCCTCATACTCATAACCACAGCTATTACACTTCACCCTTATAGGTAGCTTTCTCACTTCTACCTCTGCCCCCTCAGCTATGCTACCTTTACTCACAATCTCAAAGTAAAGCCTTACAGGTTCTGGCTCTATAGTACTGAATTCTCCCACTTCTACTTCGACTCTCAAAACCCTTTTCGCACCGTACTTCCGCGCCTCTCTCATAACTATGTTAAATATCTCTTGAGTAACGCCAAGCTCGTGCATCAAATCTCCCCTTGAATTTGCGATAAGAACATTTTACCACTTTCCAAATCAAATGCAAGGGAAATATATTCGATAGAGGGTTAAAAATAGTCCAATATATCCAGATGTGGAATCTACGCACCAAATGCACTCCAAAGCATCTTTACGGCACTAA
>JAGHAJ010000249.1 GCA_021161545.1 Synergistota bacterium
CTATATTTCTCGATGTTCTCGACGGCACATTGTACACTATTATGGGTATGCTAACAGACTCCGCTATCTTCCTAAAATGCTGATACAACCCCTCCTGTGTAGGTTTATTATAGTAAGGACAAACAGATAAAATACCATCTACACCTAATTGTTCCGCTCTTTTTGCTTTTTTCACCACTTCTGCTGTGTTGTAACCGCCTGCACCTCCTACCACTTTTATTTCACCAGCTGCAGCATCAACCACTGTTTTTATAACAAGTTCCCATTCATCTTCAAAAAGTGTAGCAACTTCTCCTGTAGTACCACATGGAACGAGTACATCTGTACCACTCTCAACGTGGAATTTCACTATTTCCCTTATTCCCTCCACATCCACACTCCCATCTTCCCTGAAGGGAGTAACCATTGCAACCAACAATCCCTTCCACCACATAGAAATCCCCCCCTCATACAGCTTCTCTAATCTCACTTCTAAGCTCAGAAAACTTACTTAAATATTCCCTTCTCTCACTTCTGAGGGTACCCATTATCTCTGAAAATTTTTGTTTACCATATATACTATAAGGGTTAAACATAGAAATATCTACTCCCGGAATACTCGTTGCAATATCATATCCAATATCCTCATTAAACTCCCATGTAATACTGCCCCTCATTATCGCCTCCACAATGGAAAACGTAACATTAGGCGTTATCTTTACACCATCAAACCCTCCTATCTTTCCTGTATTCAATAGATAGACCTCTATATGTGGGTTGAGCTTTAAGATATCAAAGAATATATTTCCATTCTTGTGATGATTATCAATTATAAATGGATCGAATGCAACAACTCTCTTTGATTCTCCTACTCTATTTGGATCGTCAGCAGATGTTATTGTGGATTCCCCAAGCATGAGAAAGGCAGCTGCTTGTGCAGGAGATACAAACCTACCTACAGGAGGTATATCGTACCTTCTCGTGTTGAAGAATACAACATCCACTTTTCTGAGGTCAATATTATCGGTAGTGTATTTTACTTTTTCTCTCTGAACTATGCATCTACCATTAGTACTTATAGAAAGGTTGTCAAAATCTATCGTCCCATCGTCCCTCACAAACACATTTTCTGCTATAGCTCCCTCTGACAGTACAGCATCAAGCAATGCAGGCTGAGATGTTACACTATCCGTCTTTATGTAGAAATTCTTCTCTGTTCCATAGGAAAGACTGGAATATGTAAGCATGTTAATATCATCTTGAAGTATAAACACACGCTCTGGCTCCTTTAAGCTATGGTCTGCACAGGTAATGGTTGTCTTACCTGTGCCACTAAGTCCGAAGATAAGAACACCCTTATCCTCCAGTTCACCTCCCATCTTTATTCTATAAACCTTACTACCTGCATGCAATCCGAGTCCATTTCTCTCCTCTCTCATAATATGCATAGCCATCCTCAGAAAAGACATCTTGACCTCTCCATAGTAATCTGAGCCAAGTATATATGTTACCTTTTCATTCGGAAAAACCAATATTTCCCTACCATTCCAGTCTGGAACACATACCGTCACTATTTCAGGTTCTATGCCACCCGGAGGGAAAAAGTTTTCTGCAAACATATAAGCAAGTCTTGCATAATTCTTTGGTATATAAAGTCTTACACCAAACTTGTTATCTGGATTTTGACCTATCACCCTGTCCAAAAAGATAAAATCCGATGCCTGAAGAGACTTCATAGCTTCCTTGACCTTTCCTCTTATCTCCTTATCTAAGTTATAAACATTTTTCGTGAAGGCTGCACTTCTAGATTTTATCTTAGTGTGGTACACAGGTATTCCACTTTTTGTCTTGATTTCGTCTTTTTCAGCAAGCACCCTTAATTCTCCACTTTCTGCACAGGTAAGGTTTACTCCTCCTTTAATCTCTCTTATCCACGCTTCCACCATCTTCTACCTCCTTATCTCCTTTTGTATTCCTGAGCTTTCCTATTGCTTCTATTATATCACCCCACGGTATACCTGAGCGAATATGGACGTCCCTCTGAGGGAAGGGAATCTCTATGTTATTTTCATAGAGGGCCCTGTGAATTGTGTAATTTATATCAGAACGCAAAAACTTCATCTCTCTGAACCTTAAGTTACACCAGACAACAACCTCAAAGTTCAAGGAGTTATCCCCAAACTCCAAAAACAGCACTTCTGGAGGAGGTGTCCTTTCTATAAAATTATACAACTCTATTGCCTTTAAAACTACTTCTTTCACTCTATCAGGGTCAGAACCATACGCAACCCCAAATGGTATGTGCATCCGCATTAAAGGGCTTGAATGGGTAAGGTTCACGACTGGCGAACTTATAAAGCGCTGACTCGGAATAATAAGCTCCACATTGTCTAATGTCCTTATTGTAACAGATCTAATATCCATTTTTTCCACTATACCTGTGTGATTTTCTATAATTAGAAGGTCCCCTATTTTAAGTGTTTTACTCAGAAGAATAGTTATTCCACTAATCATATTTTTCGCTATATCCTGTAATCCTATACCAACACCAACACCCAAAGCACCAGCAAATATCGAAAGGGCAGTCAGATCTATACCCAATGACTTCAGAGCCAGCAACGCAGCTATTAGCACAGTAAAATAGAAAGTAAATAAAGACGCAGGTACTTTCACTGCATCAGGCCATTTGAACACCACTGAGAGTTTTACTTCTATAAGCTCTCTCAAAAACCATGCAAATCTATATACACCAACAAATAGTAGCACTGCTCTAACCAAATCATACATGCATATCCTGATGTTCTTCGCAGAGAAAATAACAGCCATCTTACCATACTCTACAATAGGCTTATACAGTCCAATCATAGAGATTGCTGCAAACACAAACGATATATAGAGAATATAGACCACAAAGTTATACACTCTACTTCTGTAACCATCTGGTTTCGCCTTATACCACCTGAGCAGTAAATCGTGTGTATATGAAAATGCAACATATAGTGCAACAACCATCCATAATTGTAAGAATAGTTTCTGAAAACTTGCATAGTATCCCAATGCCCATACCAAAAGTACCACAAGAGAGATACTAATCAACGGATAGTACAACCTATTCAGTGCAAAAAGAAGCCTTTGGTAGCTTTTAAGCGTTATCTGTGTAGGCAAAACTGACATAATTCTCTCTTTGCGCATGAGGGTGAGCGTTACAACTCCAACTATTACCACTTTTAACGAGATTAAAACTATTTTGGATTCTACAGAGGCTATATTTAAGAGATGAACTACATTCAGCATTATGAGCACTATAATACTGAGCTTAACGATAGTCAAAGAACGACGAGAAAGCCACTTAAATTTACTGTTTTCAAGCCATATCTTGTAAGAGACCACAGACATCTTCCACAGCAAAGCTAAAACACTTATATCCACTAAGAATTTCCATAATGCACTCTCTAATGAGCCAAATGATGCCCTAGAGAAAAGAACGTATAACAAGAACACCAACACAGGAAAAATAGAAACCATAAACTTAAATGGATGTTTCCATCTTAAACCTTCGGGCTCTTTCACATATTTTCTAAGGAGATAACTCAGCAGAAAAGAAACACCAACTGCTATGACTATGTGTATACACACCGTCGTAAAATCTGGATGTAGTATCACGCGTCGTTCAACAGAGTTATATATATTACTTAAAAGTCGTTCCATCTTCTTTTATTCTCTCCATCTCGTCTGAGAGCAATTTGTACACCTGTTCCCTATATTCCCATTTGACAAATATAAATATGTCAGTTTTTATAGTTACCATCTCTATGATATTTATATTCCTTTCTGATAGTGGAAGCGTTAATCTCTGAATAATGCCGGGTGTATCGATGAACATCCTACTTGCAACCATGAACATCGCAATATCTGAAGTAATCGTAACAGACTTAAGCTGTTTTTCTGAAAGCACCATATCGTGCAGAAGTCGGTAACTTTTTGCTTCATCTTCCGCCTTTACGTATAGACTTATATACTTATCACCTAAAGCGAAACTATATATGGATATACCATCATCTGCAAGTGGTGTTACAATTCTCTTTAGCAGTCCTGCAGTCTCAAGGAAACTTTCACCTACAATAGTTATCATAGATAGTTTACCATTCAAGAGCGCCACTTGTTCTTGAATACTACCTCTTATCTGAGTTCCCTTGACAGAAAGATCTCCATATTTGTAGTGTATTACCTTTGCCTTTATGTGGGGAGGTTTATACTTAACAGCCTCAGGATGTAAAACCTTTGCCCCATTCTCTGCCAGTATCTGCATTTCTTCTGCAGTTATGTCTTCAAGGACACTAACTTTAGAGGAAAGTCTCCTGGGGTCCGCAGAAAGTACACCCTCTACATCGGTAACAATAACAATTTCATCAGCTTTTAGTGCTTCACCTATTACGAATGCTGTAACATCGCTTCCACCCCTACCCAGGAGAGTAACATTGCCATTTACATCTTTCCCTATGAATCCACCAATTACAGGTGTTATACCCTTCTCCCAGAATGATACAATACACTTTCTAACCATCTGAGAAGTTTTACCTTTCACTATATTAGCCTTTGGATAGTTATCATCTGTAATAATGGGCCAGTTATCCATAAAAGGATCTATAAATAC
>JAGHAJ010000236.1 GCA_021161545.1 Synergistota bacterium
AATAGTGAGTGGTTTTTGAAGATGGACTTTGAAGATGTTTTGAGGCTTATGGCTAAGTACACAGTAGCAAGACTATTGGAAAGAGATGATTTTTCGAACAGATTTAAGCAGGGTAGACCCATAGGGGTGCATGAGCTTATGTATCCACTCATGCAGGCTTATGACTCTGTGGCGCTACATGCAGATATTGAGCTTGGAGGAACAGACCAGAAGTTTAATCTGCTTGTGGGTAGAGATATTCAAAGAAGTTACGGGCAGGAACCACAGGTAATCCTTACTGTTCCTATAATAGAGGGGTTAGATGGGGTGCAGAAGATGAGCAAGAGTTTGAATAACTATGTGGGAGTTAATGAATCCCCGTTTGATATGTTTGGTAAGTTGATGTCTATACCAGATGCCCTCATGGAAAAATACTTTATACTTCTCACCGATGTGCCAGAGCCGGAGATAAAGAGTATGGTTGCGGAGATGGAGTCTGGTAAGCTCAACCCGAGAGATGCGAAGGCAAGGCTTGCAAGAGAAATAGTCTCATTTTTCCACTCCCGTAGTGCCGCAAAGGAAGCAGAAGAGCGGTTCAACAAGATGTTTAGGGAAAAAGAAGTGCCAGAAGATACACCTGTGTTTGATATTAGCTGCGGCGGTGAAATGCCAGTAGTTGACCTTGTTGTTAAGGTAGGATTTGCGTCGAGCAAGAGCGAAGCGAGAAGGCTCATATCTCAAGGTGGTGTTAGCATAGATGGTAGGAGAGTTGTAGATATAACCAAGAAGGTGAAATCACCAAATGAGTTTGTGCTAAAAGTTGGCAAAAGGAGAATTGTAAAGATAAAGTTAGGGGGGTAAATCTACCCCCCTTTATTTATACTTCTACAGATTGAAGTGCTTTTTTGAATGGTCTAAAGTTTTCGTCCTCCTTGGACACTGCTGAAATTGCGAATGTTATTATCACATTGACCAGTAATCCCCACAGTCCGAAGTGGATTCCCAGCAAGTTTCCTGGACCAAAGAATTTGAGATATGTAATAGTAATCAGACCTGCAATCAAACCCGATGTGACTGCTACCTTGTTGAACCTCTTAAAGAACAGTCCCATGAATGCCCCTGGGAACATCTGTGTGATTCCGGAGTATGCAAGGAGTAGCAATGCGACGAGCCTTCCACCTGCAAAGAGTGCAAGGAACATTGCTGCAAGTCCAAATATCAGAACAGAGATTCTACTGACCAGAACAAGCTCCTTGTCAGATGCATTTTCCTTAAACATGCCGTATAGGTTCTTTGATAGCAAACCGGCAAGTGTGAGTATTATGGCGCTTGCCGTTGAAGCAGCCGCTGCAAATCCTGCTGCACCTACTATACCAAGCACCCACTTTGGATATACCATAGTCACGGCAGTCAACACTGCCTCATCTGCTCTACCTAAGTGAATACCTGCAGCTGCAACAGAGGCACCTGCAAGGAATATAGGTAGCAAGAATATAGAGAACAGAGGCAGGAACACATATGTCTTTTTCAATGCACGCAAGCTGTTAGAACTGTAAATAGATGGCCACATCTGTGGATACATAAAGAATCCAAGACCACTTAATACCATGGTGGATATGTACCAACTCACACCCATCTTCCCTGAAAGGATTAAATGGTGAGGCTTCACCTGTGCAAGGTGTTTCATCATCTCAGATATACCACCAAATTTTATGAACGGTATTGAGAAGAGTATTACCCATGCTATTACAAACATCATTATGGACTGCATGAGGTTTGTCCATGCAATACCTCTCAGTCCACTGGTGTACACGTATGCCAACATTATCAGCATGCCTACAACAATACCTGTGTTTACGGAAATGCTACCGAAGGATGTGGCGTGTAATATGTAGCCCAGCCCTTGCAACTGTAACTGCAGATAGGGGACATTAAAGACTATACCTATCAGTGCAACGAGAACTGCCAATCCTTTGCTGTTGTACCTTTTCCTGAAATAGTCTGCCTGTGTAACGAAACTGAACTTTTTGCCGGCTCTCCATATGTACTCTGCAAAGAAGTACCCAAATGCATATGCGAGGGTGCCATATCCAAAAGCATACATAATGGGAAGGCCATAAGAGTATGCCCATCCTGCTACACCCAGAAATGCATAGGCGCTGTAGATTTCACCTGCTAACAGTACATATAAGAATATAAACCCCATAGACCTGTTGGATACAAGATAACCATCGAGGCTGAATTTTTTCTTTATCCCTGCTAATACACCGATGAGTAGCGTTAGTACTATCCATGAGAATATTATGGTTAAAGATATGGTTGAGTAAGACACTACTTCCACCCCCTCTTCTCAATATTGTAAGCAAGGAGCAAAAATAAAGGTGTAAGGATGATCCAGAGTGTATCCCAGAACATCAGGGGTGGCATACCCAGTATTAGAGGGCTTGCCGTTTTTACATCAAAATAGTTGAAGAAAGGTGACACTACAACATACATTACCCACGGTATCACAAATCCTAAAAAGACTGCCATACCTTTTCCCATGCTTTACGCCTCCTTCCATAGATTTTGATACTTGCCATGTTATTATAATAGGAAATGGTAAAAAGTCAAGCTTTTAGTATGCTATCGCTGAGGTTTCATGGATTTCCAATAATTTCTGCTGTTATTTTTTGAGTAGGGTTCTGGGGATTATTGGTTGGGAGTTAATTTTGCAAGTCATAGGTGGTTGTGTGAAAGTTACAAGATGAGAACGATGTGTCCTCTGAGTATGGCAAGGAGGGAGTGGAGAAGGTATCTATGATTGTCATGAGTTTGAGGTCTTGTTCGGTTATTAAATGGGATTTTGTCTTGAATTTGTGATATAATTCTCTTGGATAGTTTCACTAGAGGGAGGATGGTAATAGTGTTTGAGAACGTTAGTAAGGTGCTAAAGAAGGCGAATGTCTATCTCGATGGAAAGGTGACGAGCAGAACTATCTTTCTGCAGGATGGGAAGAGGGTTACACTTGGGATTATGCTTCCGGGAGAGTATGAATTTTCCACGAAAGACAAGGAGAAGATGGAAGTAATATCTGGCAACGCCGAAGTCCTTCTACCCGGGGAGGGAAACTGGAGGTCTGTGGGAGATGGAGATGTGTTTTGTATACCCGAAAATAGTTCCTTTAAGATAAGGGTAAAGGAGCTATTTGACTATTGTTGCTACTATGGTTAAGGGGTGAGGTTATCCTCACCCCTTTTGTTCAATGACTTTAAGTTCACAGACTTTTGCATTTGTTATATCTCTCAGTGTATCGGGTGATATGGGGAACAGGGTAAATGGGTTTCCTCCGTCTGCATATACAATGTCGTATTGGAGTAAGTCTTTATCTATGATTGTTGGAGGTTGATTGTCGAATCCTATGGGAGGTACTCCCCCTACGGCGAAGCCTGTTAGCTTCTTCACCTCTTTTGCAGAGGCCATTCTTAATTTCTTTCTGCCTGTGAAGTCCCTAATTTTTTGTATATCCACCATATTTGCACCAGAAACCAGTAGGAGTACAAGGCCATCTTCGTCTATGAGGAGTAATGACTTTACTATTCTTTCTACTGTTGTTCCTGCTGCAGCTGCTGCCTGCTCTGCTGTATGGATACCATCATCTGTGCGAAATATAGTGGTTTTTACCCCTTTTGATTCGAGTGTTTTTTTCACCTTCTCCGATAGATTAGGTTTTTTGCTAATTTGTATCCCCCCTTAAAGTGCCATTTCATTAAGAGCATTCTGGGCTTTTATGATGGAGCTCACTACCGTGGAGATGGTCTTAAACTCTGGATATCTGTGGTAATATCTGAGTTGTGTCTTCTTTTTTAGCTCTATCAACTCTGCCACATTTGCAAGTACTCTTGGGAATACATGTGCACCACCGGGGTCTAATAAGACACCTTCACCTTTGTCTATTATCAGATACTGGTTTGTCTGTACGATTCCTTCTTCCTCTACATCTTCCCACCCCAACAGGTAGAAACGATGTTCTCCATCTCCGTATAGGAGCATACTCTTCACTCTATCACTTCCTTTCTTGTTAATATTCGCTATATTTCATATTATATCATATAATATGAAATAAAAAGATGTAATTCAGGTCAATTACCCGGAATTGGAGGTGAGTTGATGGTCAAGTCCCATATTTTGTGTAAATTTGTCCAGGTCTCTGGTAATGGCATTATTAGCTCTTGTCAAAGTAACAGATCTTGGGACTCGGTTTGGTTCGCCGGAATAAAACATATTCGTAATAGTCCG
>JAGHAJ010000258.1 GCA_021161545.1 Synergistota bacterium
CGTGATATTTTTACTGTCTCTGATTTTCCTGTTTCAGTAGATGACCCCGTAATAAAGGTGTTGGAATGATAAAACCTTCTGAGATTATTGTCACTCATAAGGGTGCAGATTTTGATGCCTTAGCCTCTATGGTAGCTGCATCTAAGCTTCATCCGGCTGCTGTTATGGTTTTTTCTGGTTCTGCAGATAGGAATGTTAGGGAGTATTTAGCAACTTCTGGGAGCTGGATAGAGGTATATACTCCCAGAAAAGTAAGTACTGAGCTTGTAAATAAGGTTGTGGTTGTAGACACTAATGCCTTGGAGAATCTGGATAAGTTTTCTGATGTTGCGTTTAAGGATGGTATTGAGTTGTGGTTGTATGACCACCATCCCTTGCGAGATATGGGAGTGAGTTTTAGGGGGGTAGTAAAGGGTGTAGGGGCGACCACTACATTGCTTGTGCTTATCTTAAAAGAAAAAAGAATGTTCATATCTAAGGATGAAGCTACCTTGTTTGCCCTTGGAATTTATGAGGATACAGGAATGTTTACATTTGCTTCTACCACGGAACAGGATTTTATGGCGGCTATGTATTTGCTCGAACTGGGAGCAGATGTTACTGTTGTTCCACATTTCTTGTCTGTGAGCTTATCTGCGGAGCAGCAGAGAGTATTTAACTTGATGGTTGATGGTGCAGAGGAAGAATACATTGGGGGGTTGAAGGTTGTTTTTACTACGGTTGATGTAAAGGGTTATATGGAGGGGTTGGCATTACTTGTGCACAAGTTGAGAGATTTTTTTGCTGCAGATGTTGTTGTAGCTATGGCTATTACTGGTAGTCATGTATATGTCATTATGAGAAGCAGGGGAAAGGTCGATGTTAATGTGCTTGCATCTGGTTTTGGAGGTGGGGGACATAAATATGCTGCTTCTGTGGTAATAGATGTGTCGAGTATTGTTACTGTAAAAGAGCGTTTGAGAAAGGAGATTTCTGAACTCACACGTGACGAAAAACTTGTGAGGGATGCCATGACATCTCCTGTTAAAAGTGTTGAACCTAATGCCACTGTGGAAGATGTGCTTAATATTATGGTTAGATATGGGCATTCAGGTCTACCAGTTATAGAGAATGACAGACTTGTTGGTATCATCACCAGGAAGGATTTGGATAAAGCAAAGTTTCACGGCCTTGGGAAGCAGAAGATTGAGAAATATATGAGTGTGGATGTGGTTACGGTTTCTGAGAATGCACCTTTGGATGAGGCACATAGGCTTATGGTGAAGAATCGTATTGGTAGATTGCCGGTGGTTGGTTTAAAAGGAGTTGTTGGGATAATTACTAGAACGGACCTATTAAAGGCTCTGTATAGAGGGGCAGGTAGTGTAGTGGATGAAACCATTTCTGATGGTGTTATAGTGAAGGGCAATATTTGGAATAAAATACAGGCACAGCTTAGTCCGCAGATTGTTGATATATTGAAAGCCTTTGGTGATTTGGGTAGCAAGAAGAGATGGAATGTGTATCTTATAGGTGGAAGTGTGAGAGATATACTCTTAGGCAAGAGTAGTATAGATATAGATTTGGTAGTTGAGGGAAATGGTATAGAGCTTGCCAGTTTATGGAAATCGAAGGGCTTTAAGGTCTATGAATTCCCAGAATTTGGTACTGCGAGTATGGTATCTCCCGATGGTATAAAGGTTGATATCGCTACTGCAAGGCGTGAATATTATGAATATCCGGCATCTTTGCCGAAGGTAGAATTTGGGTCTTTAAAGCACGACCTTTATAGAAGGGATTTTACCATCAATGCTATGGCAGTGCAACTGAATGATGAGGGTAAAAGAGGAAGACTGATAGACTATTTTGGTGGTCTTGAAGATTTGAGATATGGAGTAATACGTATACTGCATAACTTAAGCTTTGTAGAGGACCCAACGAGGATTATCAGGGCTGTTAGGTTTGAGCAGAGATTTGGTTTTGTGATAGAAAGAAAGACCATGAGGTTACTGAGGGGTAGCATAGAACAGGGGCTCTTAGGTCAGTTAAGTGGCAAAAGGATATTAAATGAATTAAATGCTGTGTTTGCTGAAAGGCGTGCATGGAAGATGGTTACGAGAATGTACGAGATAGGAGTTTTGGATGTGATATTCCCCAACATCAAACTGGGTGCTGATAAGGTTAAGGAGATGCGTAAGCTCACATGGGTACTCGGGAAAGGGCATTTTGCTTATGTTAGAAAGTGGATGATGTTTTTCATGGTGTTGCTTAGGGGTATGAATAATGATGATATTTCCGTTGTGTCTGAAAGGTTCAACATGAGTAAGAATGATAGAGAGTTGCTATACGGCATTGGGAATCTAAGACATTTGATAGAGATGCTTTCTGCAAAAGAGCTCAAGAATAGTGAACTCTATACCACGTTAAACGCGCTATCTCTTGAACAACTATGCTATGTTTATACTATTGGGAGTAGCACTATTAGAAAAAGGGTGGTATACTACTTAGATGTGTTGGTTCATGTAAAGCCGTCTATTACCGGTAAGGACCTTATGAGAATGGGGATTGCACCAGGTCCTCTTTACAAACAGCTCTTAGAAAAGGTGAAGTTGGCTATTATGGATGGGTACCTCAAGGGCTTAGAAGACCAGATGAGGTTTATAGAAAGGGAGTTGAAAAAATGCTAACATCGTTACCTGATATTCTATTGAGTTTTCCATCTGTCCTTATTGCCTTGAGCTTCCATGAATATGCTCATGGATTGGTTGCTTATAAACTTGGTGATCCCACGCCTGAACGTAGCGGCCGTTTGACAATCAATCCTCTTGCACATCTCGATATTGTTGGCACACTAATGCTGCTTCTGTTCAGGTTTGGGTGGGCAAAGCCCGTTCCTATAGACCCACGAAATTTCAGGAACCCAAGGCGTGATATAATACTTGTTGCTCTTGCAGGTCCTCTTATGAATTTTATTCTTGCTGTTGTGTTTGCAATCCCCTTGAGGTTTGGTATATTTGGTTCGGAGGTGGTTGGAAAGTTCTTTTTCAATGGGCTTTTGATAAATATTGCTCTTATGGTTTTTAACCTTATACCAATTCCGCCGTTAGATGGCTCCAAGATATTGTATGGGATCTTACCTGAGAGTGCTGTTTATCAGCTCGAACGCTTTGAAAGATATGGAATGTTACTTTTATTGTTTTTGATAGTAGTTGGTGCAGTAAACAATATTATGTATCCTGTTGTTGTTTTTCTTGTTAGAATGCTTCTTTTGTAGTTTTGGAGGGGTGAGTGTTGAAAAAGGGGCTTAGGCTGATTATCTATGGTCGGGTGCAGGGAGTTGGTTATAGGTATTTTAGTTCTAAATGGGCTAACAGATTAGGGATATATGGATGGGTTAGGAACCTACCTGATGGTAGTGTAGAAGTGGTGGCCGAGGGTGAGGAAGCATTGCTACGTGAATTTGTGGATAAGCTTAGAGAAGGACCGAGGTTTGCACGGGTTAGGGAGATCAAAGAAGAGTGGTTACCCTATCAGGGCATATACAGTTACTTTACTATTGAATGAGGGAGGAAATGGATGAAGGTGCTGATTACAAATGATGATGGAATATTTTCTGAAGGCCTGGAAATATTGGTCAAAAAGCTGCAGCGGCACTTTGATGTTTCTGTTGTTGTGCCAGATGGAGAGAGAAGTGGGGCAGGGCATGCCATTACTCTTCTGAATCCACTACGGGTCAGGCGCGTGAGACATTCACCTTTTGATGGTATTGATGCTTGGATGATAGATGGAACTCCGATGGATTGTGTGATACTCGCTGTTGATGAACTGGTGAAGGATATTTCTGTTGTAATATCGGGTATAAATAATGGTTTTAACCTTGGGGATGACATTTTTCACTCTGGAACTGTTTCAGCTGCGATGGAGGGTACGCTTCTTGGTTTTCCTTCAATAGCTATTTCTACTGCTCCTGATGGAAAGGAGAACTTTGAGCTCGCTGCTGATATTGCATATGCGGCTGTGCTATATGTTGTAGAGAATGGTCTGCCTGATATGACTTTTTTGAATATAAATGTTCCTAAGGGGAGTAAGGGGGTACGGCTTACTAAGCAAGGTAGAAGGCGTTATATAGGTAAGGTACATAAATATAAGGATCCACGAGGGTTGGATTGTTATTGGATAGGTGGTAAAATAGAAGATGAGGGAGAATCAGGAACGGATGTTGATGCTGTGAAAAATGGTTTTGTATCTATAACACCTGTGAGACTTGATGTAACAGATTATACTCTTCTTGGGAGGATGGAGTCGTTGCGAGACTCGATAGAAAAGAGGTATAGGTGATGAGGAAAAGTTATTTATGGATGGCAGGGATTATTGTAATTTTTATTATTGCCTTTTCAATATTTAGTCCTATCTATGTGGATTGGCTCTTTTTCTCAAAACTTGGGTTTTACTCTGTGTGGGTTAGGATATTTGTGGTTAAGCTTTTGCTCTTTTTTGCAGTTTTCCTTTTTGTGACTTTTGTAGTTTATCTGAACCTTGTGAGGGCAAACCGATTTATAGTTCACCCTCATATAAGGGTGGTCAATGACACGGAGGCTGCTCCACCTCTGAGGGGTATGAGGAAGGCTCATATATGGATACTAACTCTTCTGCCAGCTTTGTTCTTTGCTATCAGTTCTCTACCGCACTGGCAGGATATACTTTTGTTTTTAAATGCTACATTGTTTCATGTAAAAGACCCGATCTTTGGTAATGATGTATCGTTTTACGTTTTTAAACTTCCTGTTATAAGCTGGGCAGTTAATCTGCTGTTGGTGCTTGATATACTTTTGATTGTTATTCTGGGGATGGTTTACGCCACTTCTGGTAGCTTTGTATTTGTGAGAAGGGGCGTTAAATGGTGGGTAGAGATAGATGATAAGAAAAGGAAACACCTTGCTTTCTTGTTTGCAATTATGTTTTTACTTATAGCTGTTGAGTCCTGGCTTAAGGGCTACGATCTACTGTATTCTGAGCAGGGTGTGGTGTTTGGGGCTGGGTATACGGATGTACATGCGAACCTTTGGGGTTATAAAATCGTGGCAGTTTTTGGTGTTATTACTGCAATATCTATAATTACTTATGGCTTTTACAGGCGGTTAAAAACGCTTTTATATGGTATAGCAATGCTTATAGTTGTTGCTATTGCGGTGCTTGGAGTGTATCCTTACATAGTACAGAAGTTTGTGGTTGAACCAAGCGAGATATCCAGAGAAAGGCCTTATATAAAAGATAATATAAGGTTCACCAGACTGGCATACGGGCTTGATAAGATAGTCGAGAGGAAGTTTGTTTTCGGTCCTAAGAAGAGTGTAAAGCTGTCTGATGTGATGCTATGGGATAGAAGACCTCTAAAACAGACCTATAAGCAACTTCAGGAGATTAGACTATACTATGACTTTAACTCTGTTGACCTTGATAGATATTACTTGAAAAAGCTTGGTGGGGTGAGGCAGGTTGCGGTTTCTGCAAGAGAGCTTAATGTTTCTCAGATACCGGCAGAAGCCCAGACGTGGGTCAACATACACTTAAAGTACACACATGGCTACGGTGTGGTTGTGAGTCCGGTCGATGAGATCACAGAAGAGGGATTACCTTACTTTTTTGTTTCCAATATACCTCCTGAGACAAGCTATCCAGAACTAAAGACACTAAGGCCAGAGATATACTATGGAGAAGAGACCAACGATTATGTCTTGGTGAATACGCTGACAAAAGAGTTTGATTACCCTAAGGGTGATAAGAATGTTTATACCTCATACAAGGGGAAGGGCGGTATAAAACTTGGATTATTAAACAAACTCGTCTTTATGTGGAAATATTCTACATTGAAGTTCATCCTCACTAAGTATATTACCAGTAATAGTAGGATAATGATACACAGAAACATAAAAGAGAGAGTGAAGGTATTGGCACCTTTTCTTTTGTATGATGATGACCCTTATATAATCATAGATAATGGCAGACTCTACTGGATGATAGATGCATTCACATATACGGATAAATTTCCCTATTCTCAGCCGTTTAATGAGAGTTTCAACTATATAAGGAATTCTGTTAAGGTGGTGGTTGATGCCTACAATGGTGATGTTGTGTTTTATGTATTAGACAGGAAAGACCCAATAATAATGTCTTATATGAAGATATTTCCAGGGATGTTTAAGGATATATCTGATATGCCTGAGAGTCTGAAAAGACATATAAGATATCCCCGTTCGCTGTTTTGGATACAGGCAAATATGTATAGGGCTTACCATATGAGAGACCCTCAGGTGTTTTATAATAGAGAGGATTACTGGAATATTCCTTACGAATTGTATGTTTCGGAGAAGCAGTATGTTGAACCTTA
>JAGHAJ010000237.1 GCA_021161545.1 Synergistota bacterium
AAACAAGTCTTTTTACTTCATTCACGACAGTTTCGATAGGTCTTGATATCTCCCTTCCTCTGACAATAGGTATAACACAGTAGCTACAAAAGTGGTTACATCCATCCTGTATCTTAACCCATGCACGAGTGTGTCCGTAAAACTCATCGATTTCTAACTCATCCCAAGTATTATAGGTATTAAGGTCTTTTACACTGACAATTGTTCTCCCCGTATGAATATAGTTTTTAACGAAATCCACTACCCTGTGCTTCAATCTATTACCAACGGATATGTCGGCATAAAGGCTCCCCTTCATCTGTGCGTAACATCCAACTGACACAACTATGGCATCCGGATTTCTCCTTTTTGCCCTACGGAGAAATTGTCGAGTCTTCCTTTCAGCTTCAGCAGTGACAACACATCCAGAAACCACATATATATCTGCTTCATCAGAGTCAGAAAGCATAAAGCCTTCCCTCTGAAATGCATTTGCAATGGCATTCGCTTCATACTGATTTAGTTTACAGCCAAGCGTGTAAAATCTCACCTTCATCGACTTAATTTCTGTATTCATACAAGAACATACCTCCAAGCAAAAGGGAGGCTATCTCAGAACGGAAGACAAGGTCACCTCTAATAACTACAGGCACAAATCCTGCATCCCGCAGTCTGCTCCTTTCAAGATTAGAAAAACCACCTTCAGGACCTACTACTCCAAGGAAGGAGATATTACCACTATGCCTTCTCAAAAAACTCTTTATGGGCTCTGCATCTTCGTTGAAGACATCCAGGAAGAACTTCACACTACAGCTATCCCATCTAACAGCAAGAAACTCATCAAACTCCATAGTATCCCATATATGAAGAATAAACGGATTTCTACTCTGCTTGGCTGACTCTATGGAGAGTTTCCTCCATCTTTCCATCCTTTCCTTAGTAAAGCTTCCTATAGAATATTCCGTAAGAATCGGAATCATGCCGTAAACACCAAGTTCAGTAAGTCTTTTTACCACAAAATCCATCTTTTTAGCCTTCAATATGCTTTGGGCTACAACAATTCTATAAGGAACATCAGGGTAGTATCTTTTATCTACTATTTCAGCTTTATCCCGTGCAATTAACTTTGTTACATATACATTACCGTGACCGTCAAAAAATTCTACCATATCCCCCACTTTATATCTAAAAGAACCAAATATGTGTATTGCTTCTTCTTTGGGTATAAAAATCATGGTAGCAGAAACAAGTGAGGGCTCCACAAAAAATCTATGCAGTTGAGACAATACAGACCCATTCTCCTTCCGACAATACTTCATCTATGACAAAACCATTATCAGATAGTTCTTCAAGTACCGAATCCTTCTCCAAATCCATTATACCGGAAGCCAAGAAATATCCCCCTGTTTTCAGGTTCCTCCTAACACCTGGTATCATAAAGGTAATAACGGGAGCAAGTATATTCGCAACTACAAGGTCAAAGGAATAAGAAATAGCACTAAGAAGGTCTCCTCTCAGAAACGTACATCTATCATCCACCCCATTCAATCTGGCATTCTCCACCGCTTCTTGAATAGCAACCTCATCTATCTCCACCCCAAAACTCCGTGCACCAAGATAGGCTGCAGCCACTGATAGTATTCCAGAGCCACTACCTACATCCAATACATAATCCCCAGACGATACATGCTCAGACAACGCTTCTAAACACAGGTACGTAGTAGGGTGATATCCCGTTCCAAAAGCTTTCCCCGGTTTTATAAGTATCCTTCCATTCTTACGTGTAAACCAAGGAGGAGCTATCTCAATAAGATCACTAACGGATACAGGTTCATAATCTTTCTTCCAGCTATTTTCCCAATCTTCCTCTCCCACACCTTTGACATCAAAAGCACAATCTCCAACACGAGCATATATAGTGTCTTTCAATTCGTATATTCTGTTAGTAAAAGATGGCTCTGTATAACCCCTAACTATTACTTCATCTCCATCCATTTCTATCCACAGCTCCTCCACCCCAAAGAGAGAAAGAAGCCCTATAAGGGCTTCTTCATCCTCCTTGCGCACTTTCACCACAATTTCCATATATCTTTTACCCACCAAAAGCCCCCCTGAACCTATCAAAGAAGCTGTGATTTTCACTATTAAACTTTATACCACTCTCCTTTGCCCATTCCCTCAGCAAATCTTTCTGCTTTTGGGTAAGCTTCTTGGGTATCTCAACATCCACCTCAACGTAGAGGTCCCCTCTTCGGCTACTATTCAGCCTTGGCATCCCTTTACCCCTCAACCTAAATAATGTTCCACTGTCAGTTCCTGGAGATACTTTAAGCTTTGTCCTACCCCACAGAGTGTCTATCTCTACCTCATCACCAAGGACAAGCTGCGGAAAAGAAAGTCTGACCTTGGTGTAAAGGTCATCTCCCCTTCTTTCAAACACAGGATGAGGCTTCACCTTTATAAAAATATAAAGGTCTCCTGGTGGACCACCATTTCTGCCAAGTTCACCCTGACCTGCTATTCTTAGTTTCGAGCCCGTATCGACCCCCGGTGGTATCTTTACTTTAACCTTGCTCTCCTCACGAACCTTACCTGTACCACCACACCTGGGACACGGATTATCCACAATAACTCCTGTACCACCACATCTTGGACACGTCCTAACATTTACAAACAACCCAAATATAGACTCCCTTCTCTCTTCTACCTGACCAGTACCATGACATACAGGACAAGTGCGAGGTTGCCCTCCCCCCTTAACGCCTGTTCCACCACATTCTGGACAGGTTTTCCACTTAGGTATAACTATCTCTTTTTCAGCACCATGAGCTGCCTCCTCAAGTGTTACTTCAATGTCGTATCGTAAATCAGCCCCTTTTTCTGGCACAGTTGACCTTCCCGTTCTGTAGGAAGTCCGCCTTCTACCCCCTCCAAAAAAGCTATCAAATATATCATCTATATTAAATCCGAAATCTGCCCAATCACCAAATCCCTGTCCATAGCCCTGACCATATCCACCAGCAGGACCCTGTCCGTCTCCAACAAAACCAAACCTATCATACTGCTCCCGCTTCACAGGGTCACCAAGGACCTGATATGCCTCATTTATCTCTTTAAACTTCTTTTCAGCCTCAGGATTATCGGGATTAGCATCCGGATGGTACTTTCTGGCGAGACGCCTATAAGCCTTTTTTATATCTTCAGCCGAAGCATCCCTACTTACACCAAGTATTTCATAGTAGTCCTTTCCTGCCATAAACACTCACCACCCATCGTAAAGCAGGAGGCCCAGATATAGGCCTCCTATCTACTACTGCTTATTATCATTCACATCTTCAAAGTCAGCATCCACTACATTCTCATCCTTCTTTTTCTCAGTTTCTGTTTCACCCCTTGTGCCCGTTGCACCTGAGGCACCAGCAGATGGACCTTCCGCTTGTTGATAAATCTTAGTGCTAACCTTATGCAACGCATCAGTCAAAGCATTCATAGCATTTCTTATTGCGTTTGCATCACTACCATCCTTTACTTTTTTCAGTCCCTCTATCTTATCCTCTATCTCCTTCTTCTCAGCATCTGTAATCTTGCTGCCAAACTCCTTTAGAGTCTTCTCCGTCGTATAGACCATATTATCCGCCTGATTCTTCAGTTCAGCAATCTCCCTCTTTTTTCTGTCTTCCTCCGCATGTATTTCTGCCTCTTTCCTCATCCTTTCTATCTCTTCCTCACTCAGACGAGATGCCTTGATAACTATCGACTGTGCCTTCCCTGTAGCCGTGTCTTTCGCAGATACATTTAGTATTCCATTAGCATCTATATTGAATGTAACCTCTATCTTAGGCACCCCTCTTGGTGCTGGTGGTATCCCATCGAGTATAAACCTACCCAGAGAAACATTATCTGCTGCCATTGGTCTTTCTCCCTGAAGCACATGTACTTCAACAGACGTCTGATTGTCAGCCGCAGTAGTAAAGATTTGACTTTTCGATACTGGTATTGTCGTATTCCTCTCGATTATCTTTGTGAACACACCACCAAGTGTTTCTATGCCCAGCGACAACGGCGTAACATCCAATAGGACAACATCCTTAATCTCTCCTGCCAGAATAGCAGCCTGAATCGCAGCACCTATTGCAACACACTCATCAGGGTTTATACCCTTATAAGGGTCTTTTCCAAGTAGCTGCCTTACTTTCTCCTGAACAGCAGGCATTCTTGTAGCCCCACCTACCAGTATTACCTTGTCTATATCCTGTGGTGTGAGTTTTGCATCTTCCAGAGCCCTCAAAGTAGGTCCTTCAACTGCACCCACAAGGTCTTTTGTAAGCTCCTCCAATTTTGCCCTTGTAAGCTCCATTTCGAGGTGTTTAGGCCCGCTCTGGTCTGCAGTGATAAATGGCAAACTTATAGTAGTTGTCAGCATAGAAGAAAGCTCTATTTTTGCCTTTTCAGCCGCTTCTTTTAATCTCTGCAAAGCCATTCTGTCCTGTCTAAGGTCTATACCATGCTCTTTCTTGAATTCATCAGCCATCCAGTCTATTATTCTCTGGTCAAAGTCATCCCCACCAAGGTGATTATTACCACTGGTAGCCTTAACTTCAAACACACCTTCCCCTATTTCAAGAATAGAAACATCAAATGTACCACCCCCAAGATCAAACACCAGTATCTTCTGTTCTCCCTCTTTATCAAGACCATAAGCAAGCGTAGCTGCAGTAGGTTCATTTATGATTCTCAAGACATCTAACCCGGCAATTATACCAGCATCCTTCGTCGCTTGCCTCTGTGCATCTGTAAAATATGCTGGTACGGTTATAACTGCTTTTTTCACAGTAGTTCCCAGATAAGCTTCTGCATCCCTTTTCAGTTTCTGCAGTATCATGGCCGATATTTGCTGGGGTGTGTACTCCTTACCATCTATATTTACCTTATAATCACTACCCATCTTCCTCTTTATAGAAACTATCGTTCTCTCAGGGCTTATTATAGCCTGCCTCTTTGCAAGTTTTC
>JAGHAJ010000006.1 GCA_021161545.1 Synergistota bacterium
ACGTCGTGTCATACCCAATGGAATGGCTGAAAAAGTATCTCAATCTTCACATACTCTCAAAAGGTGGTAAATATGTCTATGCTCAGTACCGGATTTTTACTCAAAATCTCAGTTCTTACCTCACCCTTCTACCACTTTCAAAAAGGCTTCTACCACTCGGGGGTCAAATTCTGCCCCAGAACCTTCCTTTATTTTTTTCACAGCTTCCCGATGTGATAGCGCCTTCCTGTAAGGCCTATCAGAAATCATGGCATCATACGCATCCACAACTGCTATAATCCTACTCAAAAGGGGTATTTCCTCCCCTTTGAGGCCTGCTGGATACCCTCTACCATCCCACCTTTCCTTATGGTGCAAAATCACTTTTGCCACATCCCTCAGGTAATCTATCTGCATCAGAACACTTGCACCACTGGCAGGGTATCCCTTCACATAATCTATCTCTTTTTCAGTAAGCTCACAAGGCTTGTCAAGGACCGTTCCCCTCAATCCAATCCTCCCTATATCGTGGAGCAACGCCGCGTACATAAGATTTCTCATATCTTCCTCATTCAAATCCATTACCTTTCCAACCTTAACGGCATAGTCAGCCACCCTTGAAGCATGCCCTTTTGCATACGGATCTTTCATCTCAATAGCCCTCGCCAGCGCTTTTATGGTATCCAGATATACCTCTTCAAGCTCCCTTTCTTTACGCACCATATCTCTATGCACAGCTTCAAGTTCCCTGGTATAAGCCCTTAACTGCTCAAGCGAAGCCTCAAGCTCTTCATCCTTAAGCGTGAGCTCCCTATTTCTTTCTTCCAAAGACCTGACCATATCTTCAAGCCCTTCTATTAGCTCTACCTTACGGATTATAGAACCCAGATTCTCGGAGATAAGGGATAAAAGATGCTCATCTTCCTTTCCAAAAGCATTAAACTCGACCGACTCCAGATCCATAACTGCAAAGACTTCACTTCCAACCTTTATGGGTGCAGCTATTTCGCTCCTTGTAGCAACATCTCCCATCACATAATCCGGGTCTTCGAAACAGTTTGCAACATTTTGCACGGTCCCCGTTCTCGCTGCCCTCGCAGATATACCCTTGCCATAAATATTTAGCACACCCCAGTCCACTGCATACACGTCCTCTGGCATAGGTAAACCCGCCACATAGGTCAAAATCAAGGAGTTTCCATCTTTGATGTACATAGCTACATTGTTGCAGTTACTATAGTCCCTTACCATGTTGCATACATGCTCTGAAAGCTTGTCTATGTGCCTCATCGTAGAGACCTCTTTTAACAACTGCCTCAAGAATCTCATGCCTTTAAGCCTCTTCTGCAAGAGTTTCACAGTATCGGCTCTCCTGAAGGCTACTGCAAGATAATCGGCCACCATCTTCAGCATAATTTCATCGTCTCTCTCGAAGAAAGAAGGCTCCGTGCTCTCTACATCAATTACACCTATAGCTTCGTTTCCCGCTACTATAGGGCATGCAAGCTCCGAACGAACAGCAGGATTACCCTCAACATAGTGCTCATCGGCAAGGACATCAGGAACATTCCTCACTTCCCTTTCCCTTACCACCCATCCAGATACACCTTTATCAATTGGAAACACCTCAAACTTATCCCAGACTATTCCATGATGAGCAACCCGCCTCAAAGTATCCCCATCCCTCAAAAGTATCCCTATGTCACTGTATCTACCCGTAGAAACCAGTATATCCACCACTTTAGATGCTATCTCCTCATGTTCCACAAGACTCACTGTAGCATCAATTACCTTATCCAAAACCCTTAACCTCTCGAGCTCTCTCTGCAAATCATCATACCTGCGAGATATATTCGCATTCAGTACCTCTAACTTCCTGTACGCCTTGACTAATTCTTCTTCACCTTCTCGAAGCCTATCCATCATCTCATTAAAGTCGTCAAAAAGCCCCTCTACATAGGGGGATTTCATAGAGCCTGGCTCTAATCTGTAACGATAGTTTCCCTTACCAAGCTCTTCAAACCCTGCACTCACCTGCATAAGAGGGGAAAGTATCCGTTTATCCCATACATAAAAACCCAATATCCACAACACTACCACTACAACTACCACTGCCGGTAACTCTCCTTTTAGCATACCCACAAGCGTTGGATAATACATCTCATCAGGATAGGCAGTAAAGACGATATACCAGCCAATAAGAGGAACGTAAGAAAATATCCGTTCCTTCCTCCTTCCCTTAAAGGTATAAGTAAAGCTCCCACTCTTCAACAAAAACACCTTTTTCATATAAGGGGAAGATGGGAGGTCATCCTCGGAGATTTTCTCGTGAGGATAGGAGATAATCTTCCTGTCTCTATTGTATATTACCACATAAGAACCATTGGATGGTATATAACTTACCCTTTTTAAGATCGCACTCTTTATCCTCCTATCGAAACTACCATACTGCGTGCCAAAGACAGATTCCTCCGACAACATAACACCTACTTTCCAACCCCACGGTTTAAACACAGTCCATTTGGTATATCTCCTAAAGCCTTTAGAGAGCTCAATCGCCCTTTCAGGAAAAACAAGAGCTCTGCCAGAGGCATCCAAAACATAGGCGTCCCACTGTTTAAGACAGTTAAGGGCAAGCTTCTTTGCATCTTCCACGTCCAAGATACCCATTCCTGCCCATGAGTCGCACATCTGCAAGAACGTTTCAACTCTCCGAAGGTCATCCTTCAAAACCAGCTTCGTAACATGACCCTTATATTCCCTTGCAAGCCTGCTTGCAATTATACCACCGTCAACAAGTTGCCTTATGCCTGCAAGACGCTGAAGGAAAAAAGAGGACAACTGCTTACTTATATAATCCGTCAAAACCCACCTATCCACCACGTATGTGGTGGATATAATAACTACCAACATAGAAAGCACAAAGATAATTATCCTTCTCTTCATGTCTAATATTTTATCATAAGGAGTAATTTACAACAAACAATTTTATTCCAAAGATAGTAGATAGGTATGAAGATATATACCAGCCTCCAGAATTAGAAGGAGCAGAAAGGGAAAAGGCAATGGATATCATATCTTCTAAAAGTGGTTCTTTGAATTTAATACCCGTTAAGTTGATACCTCTGAAAAGATATCAAGCGGCCCACCTTCTCTTCGGGCTGCTTAAAGTGTATAATTTAAATACAGAAAAAAGAAAATACA
>JAGHAJ010000283.1 GCA_021161545.1 Synergistota bacterium
ACTTTGCATGCAGATGTTGTAAGGTATTTTATGAAAGATAGGGGTAAAAGGAAGTATGTGGCAACGGGTAATCCTGCTTATGTCCTTCAGAAGAGTAGCAAGCTCATAGGGAAGCAAATAACCTTTGAAGGGGATGTCATTACTGTCTCCGGAGAGGTATCTTATGTAAATAAAAAGGATAAATTTAGTGTAACTGGTGAGAGTGCAGTAGCTACTATAGGTAAGAATAGCAAGGTTGAAAGGGTTCATGTGAGGGGTAATGTACATGTAATAAAGTCTTCGAAAGATGGTAAGTTTGAGGCATGGGGAGATGATTTGGTGTACGAAGCTGGTAGTAAGATGGTGGTGTTAACTGGTAACCCAAAGGTGAAGCAGGGTAAGAGATTGCTCCTTGCTGACAAAATAGAATATAATCTCGATACGGAAGAGATGAAGGCGTTTGGTAAAGCAAGGATAGTGGTACCTTCGGAAAAGTAGAAGCAATGCTTAAAGTTGTATCTGTTACTAAAACTTACTATGGGCGCAATGTTGTGGATAATGTTTCATTGGAGGTTAATGCAGGTGAAATTGTTGGGTTGCTTGGTCCAAATGGTGCAGGTAAAACGACCACATTCTATATGATTGTTGGGGTTGTAAGACCTGATGGGGGCCAAATATTCCTTGATGGCGAGGATATAACTCACCTCCCTATTCACATTCGGGCGAGAATGGGAATAGGGTACCTTCCACAAGAAGCATCTATATTCAGAAAGCTTACAGTTAGGGAAAATATAATGCTGCCTTTACAGCATAGCGATGTTCCTTCAGCAGAAAGGGAAAAGTTTGTTGACAGGGTGCTGCAAGAGTTTGGCATAGAAGAACTCGGTGATTATAAAGGATATATGCTTTCTGGTGGAGAAAGAAGAAGGGTGGAAGTCTCACGTTCACTGGTAAATGCTCCGAAGGTTATTCTACTTGATGAACCTTTCTCTGGTATAGATCCAATAACTGTCTATGACATACAAGGTATGATATTGAAGTTAAAGTCTAGGGGATTTGGTGTGTTAATAACGGACCATAATGTAAGGGATACACTTGCCATAACAGATAGGGCTTATTTGATATACGAAGGTAAAGTCATGGTGCATGGCAGGCCCGATGAAGTGGCTGCAAGTAGTATAGCGAGGAAGCTATATCTTGGACAAAGATTTAGGATGTAAAGCGGTCCTTGACAATTTGGTGTATGGAGGTTAAAATATTATGTGCTTGGTGAGGTGGCCGAGTGGCTAAAGGCGCTCGCCTGCTAAGCGAGTAGAGGTGCAAAAACATCTCTCGAGGGTTCAAATCCCTCCCTCACCGCCATACGCGCCCGTAGCTCAATTGGATAGAGCGACGGACTACGGATCCGTAGGTTGGGGGTTCGACTCCTCTCGGGCGCGCCAGATGAGGGAGATATGGATAATTTTTTTATGCGGATCGCGCTACAGGAAGCTGCGTGTGGGTTGCAGGAAGGAGAAATCCCTGTAGGTGCTGTGATTGAGAAGGAAGGTAAAGTAGTTGCAGTAGCCCATAACCTTAGGGAAAGGTTGAAGGATCCTACTGCTCATGCTGAGATACTTGCTATAAGAGAGGCTGCAAGGCACATTGGAGATTGGAGATTAGAGGGTGTGTCGCTTTATGTAACTTTGGAGCCGTGTCTTATGTGTGTTGGTGCCATAATAGAGGCACGGATTCGTCGAGTGGTCTTTGGTGCGTTTGATGATAGGAGGGGTGCGGTAGCAAGTGCTTTTGATATTTTAAGGAATGAGGCCGTAGTCCCCTATAGAATAGAAGTTAGGGGAGGAGTATTAGAAGAAGAGAGTAAAGAGTTGTTAAGAGCTTTTTTCAATATGATGAGAAGTGGCGGGAGAGATGGCCGAGTGGACTAAGGCGCTCGACTCGAAATCGAGTGGGCCAGTGGCCCCGTGAGTTCGAATCTCACTCTCTCCGCCATTGTATGGAGAGGTGGCTGAGTGGACAAAGGCGCTCGCCTGGAGAGCGAGTGGGTGGCTAGAAACTACCCCGAGGGTTCGAATCCCTCCCTCTCCGCCATTTTTTGGTGATAACAGCAACTGCACTAACCGGGGAGGTAGCGGTGCCCTGTACCCGCAATCCGCTGTAGCGGGGGCGAATTCCTCACTGCGACTGTTTCACTTGGATGCAGCCTCAGGTAAGTGGTGTAGAAAGCTGGGTCCCGTGCGGCAGAAGGCTATGAACCCCGTCAGGTCCGGGAGGAAGCAGCGGTAAGTAGCTTATTCTGGGTGCCACGGGGGTGCCTGGGTGGAGCTAACTGCCTGAGTGACGGTCTGGGTGGACAGGCAAGGTGGGGTGTGCAGTTGCTGTTTTTTGATATGGAGGCGGGTTTGCATGGAAGTGCTGACTGAGATAAGGGTTAGGTATGGAGAGACTGATCAGATGGGTGTTGTGTATTATGGAAGCTACTATGATTGGTTTGAAGTTGGTAGAACAGAGTTTTGTAGGAAATTAGGGTTGCCTTATGCGAAGTGGGAAAGTATGGGAATATTTCTGCCCGCTGTAGAATCGTACTGTAGGTATAAGCACCCCGTTTGTTATGACGAGAGAGTGGAGATTGTCACCAGTATAAAGGAGCTGACTGCTACTACGGTTACATTTTCCTACAAGGTAAGAGGAGTGGAAGATAGGAGGCTTTTAGCTGTTGGATACACAAAGCACGCTTTCGTAGGTAGAAATGGGCGGCTTACAGAGTTACCTTCGGAGATAAGAAGCCTTCTTAAGAAGAGTAAATAGGAGTGGTCTTGAGTGGGGGTTGTTCTGCTTGGTAATGAGGCAGTAGCACGAGGCATAGTGGAGAGTGGGTGTCAGATTGCAACTGGGTATCCTGGTACACCTTCTTCTGAAATTCTACCTGCAGTTGAAAACTTTAACAGACAGGAAGGGACAAATCTTGTAGTTAGATGGAGTGTTAATGAGAAGGTGGCATTTGAAGTAGCTGTGTCTGCTGCCTATACGGGAAAAAGGGCTGCTGTTGTTATGAAACAGGTTGGATTGAATGTTGCAGCTGATCCGCTTATGAGCTCTGCACTTACGAGCATTGAGGGTGGTTTTTTGATAGTAGTTGCGGATGATCCTGGTCCGTATAGCTCTCAGACAAAACAAGATACAAGATTCTTTGGTATGTTTGGTAGGGTACCCGTCCTTGACCCAATGGATATTCCTGAAGCCAAAAAGATGGTAGTAGAG
>JAGHAJ010000280.1 GCA_021161545.1 Synergistota bacterium
GTTTAATGTAGGGTCAAAAACCCTACCATTATACAACAAGGTGGATGCTGTAAGGTTCATAGGAGATGTAGTTTACACAAATCTTCCTGTAGCAGGTGCTTACAGAGGTTACGGGGCAACTCAGGGGTATACAGCACTCGAATCAACAGTCGATATTGTAGCAGAAAGGCTTAAATTAGACCCAATTGAGATAAGAAAGATAAACCACATAAGAGAAAATGAAAGCTCTCCAATATTTGAAGTCCTTGGAGAAGGGAAAAAGGGCACACCCCAAATAATAAAAAGTTGCAAGCTACAGTGGTGCATAGAAAAGGGAGCAGAAGCTATCAATTGGAATGAGAAACACGGTAAGCACAACGGCAGAGGTGTAGGCATGGCAATACTCATGCAAGGTTCAGGGATAGCACTCATAGACATGGGAGCTGCCACTATCAGAATGAACGATGATGGAACATTTATGTTACTCATTGGAGCAACAGACATAGGTACAGGTAGTGATACGATATTAGCACAGATAGCTGCAGAAGAGTTAGGGATATCCCCCGAAAGGATATATGTATATTCTTCAGACACAGACACCACACCATTTGATGTAGGCGCCTATGCATCAAGCACCACATACATATCTGGAAATGCGGTGAGACAAGCAGCAAACAACCTGAAAGATATAATACTAAAAGAAGCCGGAGCGCTCATGGAAATACCTAAGGAAAGCTTAAAAATACAGGATAACCGTATAGTATCAGACGATGGCTCAAAGTCTATGACACTGAACGAGCTTGGTAAGCTCATCACCTACACAAAGAATCAGAAACAGATTGAGGCGTCTGCATCGTTTGTCGGCAGTGAATCTCCCCCACCGTTCGCCGCACACTTCGTAGAAGTAGAAGTGGACAAAGATACAGGATTTATAAAGGTGTTAAAATATGTTGCTGCGATAGACTGTGGAACCCCTATAAACCCTGAACTTGTCAAAGGACAGACCATAGGCGCCATAGCAAATGGTATAGGATACGCACTCTTTGAAGAATGCAGATTCAACAAAAGAGGAAAGATGACAAACGCAGACCTACTGAGCTACAACATCATGAGTGCTGCAGACATGCCAGAATTAGAGGTGCTCATCGCCGACAGTTACGAACCTACAGGGCCTTTCGGGGCAAAGAGTATAGCAGAGATAAACATAAACGGACCTGTTCCTGCAATTGCAAATGCCGTAAGGGACGCTGTAGGCATAAGCCTGCATGAATCACCATTTACACCCGAAAGGGTATTAAAAGCATTAAAGGGGATAGAAAAATGAAGGCAATAATAGGAAAACCACTTAACCGTGTAGATGGAGAGATAAAGGTAACCGGCAGGCACCTTTATCCATCGGACATGTGGGAAGATGGAACCTTACTGTTAGGATTAAAGAGGTCTGTGCACCCTCATGCCATCATAAAAAGAGTTGACACACAGGAGGCATCAAAAGTAGATGGAGTTGTAAGAATATTTACCTATAAGGACATAAGTGGAACAAACCGATACGGAGTGGTGCATAAGGACCAGCAGGTGCTCGCAGAAGAGAAGGTGAGGTATATAGGAGATGCAATATGCTTGGTTGCAGCTACGAACAGAGAGGCTCTAAAAGAGGCAATAGATAAGATAAAAGTGGAGTACGAAGTGCTACCTGCAGTATTTGACCCCGTTGAAGCAATGAAGGAAAATGCACCCAAAATACACAAATCGGGAAATATCCTCCAGCACACAACAGTGAGCTACGGTGATGTGGAAAAGGGGTTTAAGGAATCAGACATCATAATAGAAGGAAGCTACAGTGTACCATTCATAGACCATACCCCCATGGAAACCGAGGCAGGGTTTGCAAAGATGCAGGATGGCAAAATCACCGTTTGGGCAGGAACTCAAACACCATTCAGAGACAGAAAAGAAATATCAAAAGCACTCGGAATTCCAGAAGAGAAGATAAGGGTAATAGCTCCATTTTTCGGGGGTGGATTCGGCAGAAAAGATGGAATAACCGTGCAGATATACCTTGCACTTGCGGCATACATATTGAAAAGGCCTGTAAAAATATACTACTCACGGGAGGAGTCAATACAGACAAGCTACCACAGGCATGCAGCAGTCATGTACTACAAAACAGGCGCAAAGAGAGATGGAATGCTCACGGCAGTGCAGGCAAGACTGATATTCGACACAGGAGCCTATGCAAGCTTTGGTGGAGAAGTCATGTCCCTGGGGGTAGAACACTTTGCAGGTCCCTACAGAGTGCCAAACTCCAGAGTAGATGGATATGCAGTTTATACAAATAACATAATAGGCGGTGCAATGAGGGGATTTGGCGTGCCACAGGTGACATTTGCCTTTGAGTCCCAGATGGATAAAATAGCAAAGGCACTAAACATGGATAGATGGGAAATAAGGTATAAAAATGCATTGGAGCATGGAGATAAAACAGCCATAGGTCATACACTTATATACAGCACCGGCGTGAAAAGGACATTAAAAAAAGTAAGAGAGAGCAATCTCTGGAAGGGAAAAGATAAACTAATAGCAGAAAGCACCCCATTCAAGAGGAGAGGATGGGGTATTGCATGTTCTTATCAAGGAGGAGGTCTTGGTGTAGGAATACCGGACTTTGCAGAGGCAAAGGTAGAATTGCTACCAAGTGGCAGATATAGGGTATATGGTGGCATATCTGACATGGGACAGGGAAACACAACCGGGTATGTGCAGATTGCATCTGCTGCACTAAATGCACCTGTTGAGATGATTGAATACACAACCCCAGACACAGACAGAACACTCGATAGTGGACCATCGGCGGCATCCAGAACCACTTACATCTATGGCAAGGCACTACTCGGTGCAATAGAGTTATTGAAAGACGAGATATTGCAAGTTGCTGCAGAGAAGCTGAGCTGCCCAAAAAATAGCTGCAAACTCATAGATGACAGAGTAGAATCAGACAAAGGCACCATTCACCTCAGCGAGATATACAAACTACTACCAGAGAAGAAAAGGGTATCCACCTTCTATGTGGATATGCCAATCTCAAAGGACAGAAGAGACATAGGAAGTGGACTACCACACATTGTATATGCATACGCTACACATTTAGCAGTCGTGGAAGTGGACATTCTAACAGGCAAGGTAAGGGTTATCGGCTATTGTTCGGTAAGCGATGTGGGGAAAGTCATAAATCCACCTGTGTTTGAAGGACAGGTGGAAGGAGCCGTGGCACAGGGTATAGGTGCTGCCCTCACGGAAGGAATCAAACTAAAAGATGGCCTTGCCCTTAACAACAACTTTACCACATACATAGTGCCAACCGCAGTAGATGTGCCACAAATAGAAGTAATAGCAGTGGAAAGCGCGGAGCCTACCGGCCCATTTGGGCTCAAAGGAACAGGTGAAATAAATGTAGATGCACCACCTGCAGCAGTAGTCAGTGCAATAGAAAACGCAGTTGGAGTTAGAGTAAGTAGCCTCCCTGTGAGCCCAGAAGAAATCATAAAATCTATTGAGGTGGAAGATGCGATACCTTAAGGATGCAACCATCTGGACAGGAGAAAAGCTGATCGAAAATGGATGGCTGCTAATAAAAGACGGAGCCATAGCAGAAGTTGGAACAGGTAGCATAGAAGATGGTGAGTCCGTATCAGGTAAGATAATTATGCCGGGGTTTATAAATATGCATTCTCACCTATATAGCACCCTATTCAGAGGATTTGGAATATCCATCATGCCAATAACATTCAAGGACATACTATCCGAGGTATGGTGGCAATGGGATAAGAAAATGGACGAAAAAGCCGTCTACTACAGCGCTCTCATAGGTGGAATAGAATCTTTGAAGGCAGGCATTACCACAATAGTTGACCATCATGCAAGCTACGGTTACATAAAAGGGAGTTTAAGAAGTCTGAAAGAAGCAGTGGTGGATACACTCGGTATGAGAGCAGACTTCTGCTTCGAGGTATCTGACAGAAACGGCAAAGAACCTGCAGAAAAAGCCATAGAGGAAAACATTGAATTTGCAGAGGAAACGAGTGGTTCTTCGCTTCTGTCCGCACATATAGGCCTTCATGCGTCTTTCACATTAGGAGATGAAACTCTCATAAAAGTGAAAAAACTCACACCAGAAGGGATAGGCTTTCACATACACCTATCAGAAGGCATAGAAGACGAGATAATAACAAGAAAGGTTCACGGTAAGAGCCCAACGGCAAGGCTGAGAGACCACGGACTACTGAACCAAAAGAGCATAGTAGTTCACGGTATCCATCTCGACGAGGAAGAGAAAAACATACTAAAGGGGCAAGATGTGATATTTGCACATACACCACAGTCAAACATGAACAATGCCGTGGGAACAGCATACATAAGAGACCTCCTGCAAAAAGGCATAAATGTTGTGCTTGGAACAGATGGATACAGTTTAAATATCTTAAATGAGCTAAGGACTCTACCTCTGCTCCAGAAGCACACAAAGAGAGATTACAATGCAATCGGGCTTGCAGAGCTCATAAAGATATGGGAAAATGGGTATAGTGCTGCAAGCAGGCTATTCGGTATAAAGGTTGGGAAGATAAAACCCGGCTATGCAGCAGATATCATCGTCGCAGACTACGAGCCATTCACGCCTATAAATGACAAAAACTTTTACGGACACCTGCTATACGGAATGACAGACCGACTAAATGTGCTGGATGTGTATATAAATGGGAAAAAGGTATTATCAGACGGTAATCCTATTGGAGTTGAATACCATAAAGTGCGACAAGAAGCACAGGCAGTAGCAAAAAAGATGTGGGAGAGGATGGGATACAATGCTTGAAGTAGAGCTATTTGGCTTCAAGCTCAAAAATCCTTTATTACCAGCGGCTGGCCCTCTAACCGCCAATGACAAGTGGGTAAAGAGGATATATGAATAGGGTGTTGGGGCAATAGTCTTAAAAACAATATCAACCACAGCAGCACAGGTGAAAAGGCCCGCAATCATCAAGCTGCCTTACGGTGTAATGAACTGCGAACTCTGGTCGGAAGAGCCACCAGACAAATGGGTAAAGGAATTCCTGCCAAAGATAAAAGAATTCACAGACATCCCTATCATCGGAAGCGTGGGCTACAAACCCGAAGAATTAAGAAAGTTAATCCCCATGATTGAACCATTCGTGGACATGTTTGAGGTCTCCACCCACTACACAGGTTACGATACAAGGCCAGTGTATGAAGCTGCCGTGGCATCAAAAGAAGCAACAAAAAAACCCGTTATGATAAAGCTAAGCCCCCACTCAACGGAATTGAGCTCCTTAGCAAAAGCTGCTGTAGATGGTGGTACTGATGGCATAGTTGCCATAAACTCGGTAGGACCAGCACTCAGCATAGACATAAAGAGGAAGAAAAGCAGGCTGGGAGCATTTTATGGATGGTTATCCGGTCCTGCAATAAAGCCAATAGCACTGAAATCCGTTTACGAGATAAGAA
>JAGHAJ010000161.1 GCA_021161545.1 Synergistota bacterium
ACCTAAGATTATGTTCACTATAGGATTAGCGAAAATAAAGATTGAAAGAGAGATAACAAAACTTATACCACCAACAATTTTTATTAATTTCCTAATAAAGTTTAAAGCTCTTTCCTTTGATTCTGAAGCAAGCTTACTAATGTAAGGGTAAACTGTTTGTGAAACAGGTGTCCACAATCCCTGAACTGCTTTTACAACTTTTTCTGCTGCTGAATAATAACCAACAATTGTATTGTTTGTAAATAATCCTAAGATAAATGTATTACTTGTGGTATAGAGGCTTATTGCCACCGTAGATATAAAAATATGCCACCCCTCCTTTAATTGATGCTTAATAGCTTCAAAAGAGGGCAATATAAATCTAATTCCAAAATCCTTAGAAACAATCCTTAAACTCAGTCCACCTGCCATTAAAATCCCATTGAATTTATTAAAGGAACATAAAGATAATCTGCCATTTTTCTAATAAAAATAAAAATGCAAACTGTAAAAACTACTTTAGCAACTACATTTAGGATTGTGATATACTTCATCCTTTCCATTCCCTGAAAAAACCATACTGGAAACAAGGTTTGTCCGATTACTATCCCAAATGCTGAGTAGTAAATTAGCCATTCTCTTCTAAATTTCTCAAAGGAAAGCACAATAATGGTCATTATTATAAAAGACAAAACGAGCAATCCAAATTTAATTACCATCACTGAGCTAAAAACTTCTGAAACCTTTTCTTTATTATCCCTATAAATAGAAATTTCTCTTGTTGCCGAAAGGTTAAAGCCATAATCAGTTAAGATATTAAAATATTGAATAAAACTCTGGGCAAAGGCAACTAAACCAAATTTCTCAGGACCTAATATTCTTACCAAATAGGGCAGGGTAATGAGTGGAAAAACATAATTCACCCCTCTAAGCACAGATAGGGATAAAAAATTAGATAGCAACCGCTTTCTGTCTTCTGATTGAAATTTCTGCCTGATCTTATTTAGCATTCTATATCCTCAAATAGGAAGTGCTTCTAATTCTATGTAAACTCATCTTAACCACTCCCTCGCCAAAGGCAAACCCACATACCTAAGACCTATAATGCCAACCTCAACCCGCTTACCCCTTATCCTATTCAAAAGCAACTCAAACATACCATCCTCCAATAGCTGTTCTTTTCCCACTACTAAAATTTGCCACTCATAATATCTCTTTTTCACTCAAGTACCTTATCACCTTATCAACACTCTCTTTTACCGTCAATTTATCCGTCTTTATATGAATTTCCGGGAATTCGGGTGGTTCATAAGGTGAACTTACGCCCGTGAATTCCAAGATCTCTCCCTTTTCTGCCTTTTTATAAAGACCTTTAGGGTCTCTCTGTCTGCACACTTCAAGAGGTGCATCAACAAACACCTCAATGAACTCACCATCCTCTACAAGACTCCTTGCATATTTTCTATCCTCTGCAAAAGGAGATATAAAAGAAGTTATAACCACCAGTCCAGCATCTACAAAAAGCCTTGCAACCTCTGCTACTCTCCTTATATTTTCCCTCCTATCTTCTCTCGAAAAACCAAGGTCCCTATTCAAACCATGCCTTATGTTATCACCATCCAAAATATATGTATGTATTCCCATCCTATTCAACCTCAATTCAAGCTCGTTTGCTATAGTGGACTTCCCTGCACCAGAAAGGCCAGTAAGCCAGATAATGCAAGGCTGATGAGGCTTTATTTTGCTCCTATCCATCTTGGAAACCTTATGTTCATACCAAACAACATGTCTTGACTCACCTATAGAGGATATCATCCCTGCTCCTACCGTGTTGTTGGTTATTCTGTCTATGAATATAAAACCACCCATTGTTCTGTTTCTCCAGTAAGGTTCAAACGCTATGGAGTTCGAGAAAACTACCCTACAATAAGCAATCTCATTCATTCGCAGTGCTTTTCCACCCTTCTTTTCAAGGGTATTCACATCCACCTTATAATAAATTTCTTCCACATATCCAGTGAGCTTAGTCGTCGCTCTCTTTATGTCATATACCCGATTCAACGTTAAAGGCTCATTGTGCATCCAAACAACGAATACATCAAATGTATCCGACAAGGTAGGCATTATATCACCACCAAATATAACATCTCCCCTACTTATATCTATCTCATCTGCAGTAACAATTGTAACAGCCATTGGAGAAGACGCCTCACTCACGGACGTTTTGTCAGATGCAGATATAATATCCTTCACTTCCGTTTTAACTTTGGAAGGTAAAACTGTTATGCTATCTCCCACTTTCACTCTACCACTGACAATGTTACCGCAATAACCCCTAAAATCTGTCATCAAACGATTCACATACTGAACAGGAAAGCAAAAGTATCCATCTGCTTTCGAGCCACGATTTACATTCACAGTCTCAAGGTAATCAAGAAAGGTCTTTCCATTATACCACAGCATATTTTTGCTTTTTTCAGTTACATTGTCTCCCTTCAACGCTGATATAGGGACAAATATTATATCTTCTTCACCTAAATTACGAGTAAGCAATTCCAAGAAATCCCTTGATTTGAGCTCTCCAATAAAAGAAAGATAGTCACGTTTTATGGATTCAAAGATATCCTCCCTATAACCCACAAGGTCCATCTTATTAATTGCTACTATTATATGCGTTATCCCAAGGAGTGTTACAATGAACGTATGCCTTTTTGTCTGCGTCAATACCCCATTTCTTGCATCTATAAGAATAACTGCAAGGTCAGCATTGGATGCACCTGTTACCATGTTTCTTGTATACTGTTCATGTCCTGGGGTATCTGCTATTATGAATTTCCTCTTCTCCGTTGTAAAATATCTATATGCTACATCTATGGTTATACCCTGTTCTCTTTCCGCCTGGAGTCCATCTATCAATAAGGAAAAATCAATGTCTTCCTCTGTACGCTTATACTTTGCCTCTGCCTTTAATGCAAGAAGGTGATCCTTAAATACCGTTCTTGTTTCATAAAGTAGTCGGCCAATAAGTGTACTTTTACCATCATCTACACTGCCACATGTGATAAAACGGAGGAGTTCTTTTTGTTCGTGTTTTTTCAAATATGCGTGTATGTCATCTTTTATTAAATTGTAATCATTGTTTGTATTGTTTGGATTTGTCATATATCAAAAATACCCCTCTACCTTTTTTCTTTCCATGCTTCCCACTTGATCAAAATCGATAAGCCTTCCCTGTCTTTCTGAATATTCTGCAAGTAGTGTCTCTTTTATTACCTCAGGAAGGGTAGTTGCCTTTGACCTTATAGCACCTGTAAGGGGATAACAGCCAAGTGTTCTGAATCTTACCCATTCCATTCTTGCTTTCTCTCTTAGTTCTTGTGGCACTCTATCATCATCAACCATTATGAGTGTTCCCTCATATTCTACAACTGGTCTTTCTTTTGCAAAATATAGAGGTACTACAGGTATTTTCTCAAGATAGATGTAAAGCCATATATCAAGTTCTGTCCAGTTGGAAAGAGGAAAAACCCTTATACTTTCACCCTTGTTTTTTTGTATGTTAAATACATTCCAGAGTTCTGGTCTTTGATTTTTGGGATCCCATCTATGATTTTTATCTCTAAAGGAGAAGATGCGTTCTTTTGCTCTTGATTTTTCCTCATCTCTTCTTGCACCACCAAATATTACATCAAACTTGTACTTATTGAGAGCCTGTTTCAGTGCCTCTGTTTTCATAATATCAGTGTGTACTTTACTTCCATGAACAAATGGATTTATACCTTTTTTTACTCCTTCTTCACTTATATATACAATAAGATCAAGGCCTAATTCTTTTGTTCTTTTATCTCTGAATTCTATCATTTCTCTAAATTTCCAAGTAGTATCTACATGTAATAAGGGAAAAGGAGGTTTCGCAGGATAAAATGCCTTAAGTGCAAGGTGTAGCATAACAGATGAATCTTTTCCTATGGAATACAGCATTACGGGATTCTCTGCCTCTGCCACTGCTTCTCTTATTATATGTATGCTCTCTGATTCAAGCATAGTGAGGTGGGTAATTGATGGTAACTGTATACTATTCATTGAATCCCTCCTGGTAAAAGATTTTTTACTACATAATCATAAACTATATCTGCGAG
>JAGHAJ010000131.1 GCA_021161545.1 Synergistota bacterium
ACCACAGTCCTACACGCAGAAAGAAAGATAAAAGAATTAATAGAAAGTTCCAAGGAAGTGAAAGAGAAATTGGAACAAATAGTTACATTTATCCACAAATAGTTGTGGATAAGTACATCAAAATGTGGATAAACTGCAAAGTAAAAACTAAGTAGAGGAGTATAACAGATATATCCACAATATATGCGAAATAAAAATAGTGTAAGTACTGCTTTAAACCCATTTATCCACATTTTGAACGTTCCTACTACTACTCAATAAGAATATTTTAAACTAAAAGTACTTAGTTTATTTAGGGAGGTAAAACATGAAACTTACAGCAAAAAGACAAAAAGTTACAGAAAAGCTATCTATTATGTCAAAAATAGTCAGGAAAAACAGTATAATGCCGGCCTTAGAGGGTATTATTGTATCTTCCAACTCAGGAGACCAAGTTGAAGTAAAAGGTAGTAACTTAAGAACTAATTTAACTTTGAGGGTAACTGCTACCGTGGAAGGAAGCGGAACACACATCATACCTCTAAAGGGATTATTGGACATATTAAGAAAGTTACCAGATGAATATGTAGTCTTACACTTTAAAGAAAGTGAGGTTAAGTTGTATGCAAAGTCATCAGAATACAGCTTTAGAACGTATATTCCAGATGAGTACCCAGATGTTACATGGAATATAGAAGGAACAAGGCTTTCTATTGCTTCAAAGGATATATTAGAGTGTTTAGGAGAAACCTCATTTGCTACTTCTCCTAACTCGGAGTATGCTCCCTCCTACTCGCAGGGGATTCAGATGGAGGTGTCTAAGGGTAGGATTACTATTGCGGCCTCTGATGGTCAGAGGCTGGCTGTAGGTTACTTTAGTGTGGATGACATCGCTGAAGATATAGGCATATGTGCTATTCCGATACTATCCTTGAATGAAATCACACCTGTGATCAGCGGTAGCGAAATCATTGACCTTATTTTTGGTGATAGGTATGTGGCTGTTGAATCTTCTTTGGGGGTAGCAGTCCTTAGCAAGCTTAACGTTCGTATTCCTGATTATGGACCTGTGATAAAGAAGGCTACTTCTGTTGACGAGAATGCTGTATTCGATAGGATGCAGCTTGTTGGAGCACTTGATAGACTCATGTCAGTGTCGTCTGATAGTTACCTTGTTAAGGCAAGCTTTGATGAGACTTCTATCTTTGAGACTGTAGGTCTCAGCTCTGGAGCTGGTAGTGAGAGGGTTGAGTGTGAGTATAGTGGTAATCCTATAACGGTGCATTTTTCCATAAGGCATGTCTTAGGTGCTTTAAAGAGCTTAAGCGAGGAAAAGGTTGTATTCTTTATTCAGGATAGTATGGTAGCTATACGCAAGTGTAGTACCGATAACTTTGTGTATGTTGTATCTACTGCATCTGTAGCTGAAGAAGGTCCTTCAGAGTACGAATGAACTCCATGAAAGTGAGAACTATAGTTGCAGATGGTATAAGAAATTTAAGCTCTATTACAGTTGCCCTTTCTGATGGATTTAATGTAGTTTATGGTGATAATGCGCAGGGTAAATCTTCTTTGTTAGAGTCTGTTCACATACTTTGTACTTCGTTTTCTTATAGGACAAAGCGAATAACTGAGATAGTGAATTGGGACAAAGAAAGTGGTTATGTGAGAGGATCTATTGAGGTAGTTTCTCACCCTCATGTAGTTTATGTCTCCTTAAGTAGTGTGGATGGCAAAAAGCAAGTAGTATTAGATGACAAGAAAGTAAGAGCTACGGACCTCTTTAAGAAGTTTCCGGTAGTCTCTGTCTCAAGGAGCATTAGAAGCTTTGTCGATGGTTCTCAAGAAGCAAAAAGGAGATTCATAGACTATCTTCTTTTTAGGATAGATCCTGAGTATTCTCTCTTTTATTATAGATACATAGAAGTGCTAAAGAACAGAAATCATCTATTAAAGCACTATAGCGAGTCGATGAAGGGTTTGATATCCTCTCTTGGTGAGCAGATGATAGAGTATGGACATTATATCCTTGATAGGAGAGTAAAGCTCATAGAGCGCATAAATACGTTTATTGGAAGGACAATGCCTGCTTACATTAAGTATGAGCCTGCATTGATGAGTGATACAAGAGGCATAATGGATAGGGAGATAAGGATCGGGTATTCCCTGATGGGCCCTCATAGGGATAAAATGCATATACTGATTAAAGATAAGCTATTTGATAAGTTCGGCTCATCAGGTGAGAAGGAACTCTATGGTGTCCTGATAAAGATGGCAGAAGTTGAGATACTTCGCGAGCATTATAAATACTGGCCTTTAGTCATACTCGATGATGTAGATATAATGATGGTTGACAGGTCAAATGTGGCAATGATGTTGGATTACCTCCTTTCAACACCTGTGCAGGTGCTGATTGCTACTGTGTACCCTAATATGTGGCCTAAGGATGCAAATCTGATACACATGAGTAGGGGGTGTATTCTCGCAGAGTAGGTACGGGTCTAAGTGGGCTTTGTTGCCGGTTTTACTTGTGGTATAATATATTTATGGATTTAACACATGTGGGTGACGTTGTCTTTGGCCAGATTGAAGGGTTGGGTCTAAAGAGGAGATTTATTTTAGAGTCAATTAGGCATGAATGGTCTAATATAGTTGGTGATGATATTGCTAAGGCTACTTATGCTTATGCGGTTGATAGAGATGTCTTGAAGGTTAAGGTTGTAGATAACTGCTGGCGCCAGGAGCTTCACTTAAGGAAAGGTGATATCCTCCGCCTTATAGAAGAAAGATTTGGCCAAGGTATACTTAGGGATATTGTTTTTTCTGTTGGCCGTGTGGCTGGTAAGAGTAGAGGTAGATTGGCTGTTGCTGGTGGAAGTAGTGAGCTTACAGATGCAGAGCTGAGATGGGTAGAGGAGGTTATTGGAGGTGTGAGTAATTTAAGACTAAAGGAGATTATGAGAGATACACTGCGAAGCTATATCTCGAGTGGGAGGGGGCATTAGAAGTTTTGCTTTTCTGGGATGCTGAAGTGTGTTCTGTGCTTTTGAATAAGGTAGTGGCTGTTCTGAAAGTGGATGGTGGTTCTTTGATACTCTTTGATGATGGAAAGGAAGTTTTTGTGCCTTATATTCCCTTAACTGCTTTGAGGAGGATGTGTAATGGTAGAGTATAAAGCGAAAGACATAGATGTGCTTGAGGGTCTTGAGGCTGTGAGAAGAAGGCCTGGCATGTATATTGGTGATACTTCTGAGAGAGGTTTACATCAGCTTGTATTTGAGATTGTGGATAATAGTGTTGATGAGGCACTTGCTGGTTTTTGTGATTCTATAGAATTGGAATTCTTTGATGATGGGAGCTTCCAGGTTACAGACAACGGTAGGGGTATTCCGGTTGATGTTCATCCTAAGGTGGGTGTTTCTGCGCTTGAAGTTGTCCTTACGAGGCTCCATGCAGGTGGTAAGTTCGCCAAGAGGGCATATAGGGTGAGTGGGGGATTACATGGTGTTGGTCTGTCAGTAGTTAATGCACTTTCGGAATGGCTTGAAGTGGTTGTGTGGAGAGATGGTAAGGAGTATTACCAGAGGTACGAGAGGGGAATTCCTATCACAGGGCTTATAGAGAGGATTCATACTGGTGAGGGTAGTGGCACAAGGGTACGTGCGCTTCCTGATACCTCTATATTTAGGGATGGTGTGAAGTATAACTTTAATATAGTTGCCTCACGGTTGCGTGATATATCTTTTCTGGTTCCCAGGCTAAGGATTGTATTAAAAGGTCCTTCTGGTGCAAAAGAATTTTACTCTGAAAATGGTATAAAAGAGTTTGTAAAGTTTATAAATAATGGTACTGAGGTTCTGAACCATGAACCTATTTATATGAAAGGTGGAGATGGCGATACGGAGGTAGAGGTTGCTATACAGTATAATGTTGGATACAAAGAGGCAGTTTATGCCTTTGCTAATCTTATAAACACGATAGAAGGGGGTACACACCTTGTAGGGTTTCGCCAGGCGCTTACGAAGGTAATTAATGAGGTGGCTAGGAAAGAAGGTTTACTCAAGGATAGTGACTCTAATATTACAGGTGAAGATCTAAAGGAAGGGTTGACTGCAATCATTAGTGTTAAGCTTATGGAACCACAGTTTGAAGGCCAAACCAAGACGCGTCTTGGTAATCCAGAGGTAAGAGGTGTAGTTTCTTCTGTTGTGTATGAGCATCTCATTTACTATTTTGAGGAGAACCCCAAAATATTTAAGAAGATATTTGATAAGGCCGTGAATGCTGTAAGGGCAAGAGAAGCAGCGAGGAAAGCAAGGGAGCTTGTAAGGCGCAAAAGCCTCCTTGTTAGCACCTCTTTACCGGGAAAACTTGCCGATTGCTCAACTAGGAATCCACAAGAGGCAGAACTATTCTTAGTTGAAGGTGACTCTGCTGGTGGGAGTGCTAAACAGGGAAGGGATAGAAACTTCCAAGCAATATTGCCGCTTAGAGGTAAGGTCCTGAATGTTGAGAAGGCAAGGTTACATAAGGTATTGAATAATGGAGAGCTTAGGAATATTGTCACGGTTTTGGGCACAGGCATTGGGCAGGACTTTGATATAAAAGGTTTGAGATATCATAGGATAATAGTAATGACGGATGCAGATGTTGATGGTGCGCATATAAGGACGTTACTTTTGACATTCTTTTATAGATATTTGAAGGATATAGTTACAGGTGGGTATCTTTATATAGCACAGCCACCTCTTTACCTTGTGAAATCTGGAAAGAAGAATCTGTATGTGTATAATGAAGGAGACCTTACAAGGGTCTTAGAGGGTTTGGATGGTAAGGGTTATACTATTCAGAGATATAAAGGCTTAGGTGAAATGAATCCATCACAGCTTTGGGAGACTACGATGAACCCATCTACTCGGCATCTCTATAGGGTGAATGTAGAAGATGCAGTTGAGGCAGACAGGCTCTTTTCCATATTGATGGGCGACAGGGTAGAGCCTCGGAGGGAGTTCATTCAGAAGAACGCAAAGTATGTTAGGAATCTTGATACGTAGTTATGGAGGTTGATAAGAGTTGGGACAGATTATTCCGCTAAAAGTAGAAGATGAACTTAAGGTTTCTTACTTAGACTATGCGATGAGTGTTATCGTGAGTAGGGCACTTCCTGATGTGAGAGATGGTCTTAAACCTGTGCATAGAAGGATCTTATATGCGATGAAGGAACTCGGGCTAACACATAATAGGCCTTACAGGAAGTCGGCGAGAGTAGTTGGAGAGGTGTTAGGTAAGTATCATCCACATGGGGATACTGCTGTGTATGATACTATGGTGCGAATGGCACAGGACTTTTCTTACAGATATGTGCTTCTTGATGGTCAGGGTAATTTTGGTTCGGTGGATGGTGACCCGCCAGCTGCTATGAGATACACAGAGATACGGATGTCTTCTATAGGGGAAGAGATGCTGGTGGATATAGATAAAGACACTGTGGATTGGGTTCCAAACTTTGACAATAGCCTTAAAGAGCCAACAGTCCTTCCCTCAAGGATACCAAATCTGCTTATAAATGGTTCTTCTGGGATTGCTGTAGGGATGGCTACAAATATACCCCCTCACAATATAAGGGAGATGGTAGATGCACTTGTGTTCTTGATAGACAATCCAGATGCTACTATAGAAGATATTATGATGTATCTTAAAGCGCCGGATTTTCCTACTGGGGGAATAATATACGGTGGAAAAGGTATTGTTGAGAGTTACAAGACTGGTAGGGGAAAACTTACCTTGAGAGGAAGAATAGTTAAAGAGGTTTCCAAGGGAAGAGAGAGGTTAATAATTACGGAAATACCTTATGGTGTTAATAAATCGTCTTTGCTTGAGCAGATAGCAGAGATGGTAAAGGAGAGGAAGATCGTAGGTGTGACGGATCTGAGGGATGAATCTGACAGGAGAGGCATGAGAGTGGTGATTGAGCTGAGAAAGGGGGTTAATCCGGATACTGTTGAGAATCAGCTTTACCATCACACCTCTCTTCAGATGACCTTTGGTGTAATACTCTTGGCGCTGGATAATGGTGAACCTAAGGTGTTTAACATAAAGCAGATGATGGAGAAGTATGTGCAGTTTAGGGAAGAGGTTATAAGAAGGCGGTCTAACTATGAGCTCAGGATTGCACAGCAGAGAGCCCACATAGTTGAAGGGCTAAAAAAGGCCCTTGAACATATAGATGAGGTTATTGCGGTGATAAAGAAGTCGTCATCTGTATCTATTGCGCGGGATAGATTGATGGAAAGGTTTTCATTTACGGAAGTTCAAGCACAGGCCATACTGGATATGCGGCTTCAGAGGCTTACAGCATTAGAAAGGGAGAAGTTAGAAAGAGAGTATAAGGAGCTGATGGATAAGATAGCGTATCTAAGTAAGGTGCTTTCTGATAGGATGGAGGTACTGAACATCATAAAGGCAGACCTGAGGGATGTGGCGGAGAAGTATGGCGATAAGCGGAGGACTGAAGTTAGGTTGGATGTACAGAAAGTTGCACTTAGGGAACTTATTCATAAGGAAGATGTGGTGGTCACTGCTACAAAGGCTGGATATCTTCATGTTGTGCCTGTTAGCAGGTATAGAAAGCAGAGGAGAGGCGGGGTGGGTAGTAAGGGAGTTGTATTGAAGGAAGAGGACTTTTTGGTAAGCGTATCTGCTACTAATACTTTGGCAGACCTTCTGGTATTTAGTGATGCAGGAAGAGTGTATAAAATAAAGGTGTATGAGATTCAGCAGAAACAGGCGACTAGGGGGATGCATGTAAATAGGCTGTTTTCCATGTCTGAATCTGAGAGGATTATTGCCATAAAGCAGATGGATTATCCTGAGGGTGGATTTGTTGTGATATTGACTAGATATGGGTATATAAAGAAGATACTTCAGAGCGAATTTAAGATGATAAACAGGGCAGGTAAGAGGATTATAAGGCTTAATGAGGGTGATGTGATAGAAAAAGTGCTTTTCTATCATGGTGATAGTAAGGTGTGTGTTGTTACTGGTGCTGGTATGATAGGTGTGTTTGAGGATAGGGAACTGAGGGTGCTTGGTAGATCTGCTATGGGTGTAAGAGCGGTGAGATTAAGGAAGGGAGATAAGGTAGTTGGTGGAGGTGTTTTCAAGACAGTAGGTACTTTGCTTCTCGCTACTGAGAATGGGTTTACCAAGCGTGTAAGTCTTGCTGATTTCAGGGTTACGCATAGGGGCTCTGTGGGGGTGAGAGGTATAAGGCTGACGGAACGTTCGGGCAGGGTTATAGGTGCATGGATAGTGGATGAGGATGATGAAATTATGTTCCTTACCAGGAAGGGTAGGATGGTAAGAATAGAGGCAAAAGAGGTTCCACTTATAAGTAGGACTTCCATGGGACGTATAACGGTGAGGCTTACAGAGGATGATGAGATAGTAGATGTTAGCGTGGTGAAGAAAGATGAGGATAGCTGAGGAAGGCTTGCATGTAGTTTTTGTCCTGTTGGCTGTAACGGTAACTTTGTTCTTTTTCTCTGTGGTGACTGGAATAGTTGCATCTATCTTCTTTTTGTTTTCTTTGTACTTTTTTAGAGACCCAGAAAGGAAGCTGCCATCTTTATCCGCTACTGCAGTAATATCTCCTGCAGATGGGAAAATCATAGGGATACAGGAAGTACAGGAGGAGAAGTTTTTGAAGGAAAAGAGGTTGAAGCTTTCTATATTTATGTCTTTGTTTGATGTCCATGTAAACAGGAGTCCTATTGATGGTGTCGTCAAAGGGATAGAGCACGTACCAGGGAGGAAAGAACCGGCTTATAAAGAGGATTCCTCTGAGGTCAATGAGAGAAATTATCTCGTTTTAGAGAAGGAAGGGCTTTCACTGCTTATTGTTCAGGTTGCTGGAATAGTAGCTCGTAGAATAAGATGTCATGTGAAGGTGGGAGATTTTTTGACAAGAGGAGAGAGGTTTGGTATGATAATGTTTGGTTCGAGGGTTGATGTGTACTTACCTCTGTCGGCTGAGGTGAAGGTAGTGATGGGGGAGAAAGTCAGGGCGGGTGAAACCGTTTTGGCAGAGCTGGATGCAAAGGGGGTGAGTGGTGATGAAGATAAAAAAAGTTAATATTCTTCCCAATGCACTCACGAGTGGTAACCTCATTTGTGGTTTGCTTTCTATAATGTTAGTCTGGCAGGATAAGTATCTTCCAGCAGCATGGTTGATATTGGCAGCCATGTTGTTTGATTTTATGGATGGAAAAGTGGCAAGGATGTTAGGTGGTAGTAGTGAATTTGGTAAGGAACTGGACTCCTTAGCAGATGTAGTCTCTTTTGGTGTTGCACCAGCTTTTTTGATATATGCTACGTACCTCTTTTATTATGGTATAGTGGGCGCATTGGTTGCTTCGTCATTTGTAGTGTTTGGTGCATTAAGGCTTGCAAGGTTTAATATACAGAACATTATCGAATACTTCATAGGGCTTCCGATTCCATCGGGAGGAGGTCTTTTAGCAGGTATAGTGCTCAGTAATTATGCTTTTCATCCTTCGCTGGTTATGGGGCTTGTCATTGTAACGGGGATCATGATGGTTTCAGAGTTCAGATATGCAAATCTCAAGCACTTGAATAAGAACAGCGTTGATTGGAGAAGGTTTTTTATGTTCATGTCTGGTATGGGACTGCTTGTTCTGTTGCTTAGGGGAAAACTTGTGCTGGCAGTGTTTTTGGTGTATCTCGTTAGTGGCCCTCTTGGCGTGGATTGGGAAAAGATGGTGATAAAGGACCACTATCAGATGGATAAAAATGAGGAAAATACTGAAGGTGAGGAGGTATAGAGAGATGGGGCTTGTTTACATGAATGGTAGTTTTGTTCCGAAAGAGGAGGCAAAGGTCTCGGTCTTTGACCATGGTTTTTTATACGGTGATGGTGTATTTGAGGGTATAAGAGCTTATGATGGGGTGATATTCCGGCTAAACAGGCATATAAGGAGACTTTACAATTCGGCGAAGGCGATAAGGCTGGAAATTCCGATGTCTGAAGAGGAGATGATTAAGGCTACTGTCGAGACAGTTAAAGTTAATAACCTGAGGGACGCGTATATAAGACTTGTAGTTTCCAGAGGAGAGGGGGACCTTGGATTAGACCCAAGAAAGTGTCTAAGGCCCAATGTGATAATAATTGCGGACGAAATAGTGCTCTTTCCTGAAGAACTCTACGAAAAGGGTCTTGAGATTGTAACTGCAGCGCCGCGTAAGAATTACGGAGAAGTGCTAAGCCCACAGATAAAGAGTCTGAACTATCTTAGCAGTGTAATGGCAAAGATAGAGGCGATAGAGGCAGGTAGAATAGAGGCACTCATGATTACGAGGGAAGGATATGTTGCTGAGGGAACGGGGGATAATGTCTTTATTGTAAAAAATGGTGTTTTGATGACGCCTCCTCCGTATGTTGGGATCCTTGAAGGCATTACAAGGGAAGCAGTAATGGAGATAGCCCAGGATATGGGTATAAAAGTCTTGGAGACGCCATTCACAAGATTTGATGTGTATGCTGCCGATGAATGTTTCCTTACAGGTACAGCTGCTGAGATGATACCGGTTATTGCTGTTGACGGCAGAAAGATAAACGATGGCGAGGTGGGACCTACCTTTAGGAAACTTTTGCGGAAATTCCGTGAGATAGTAAAAAATGATGGAGTGAAGGTATATGAGTGATTTTATGGTTCTGGTCATAAATCCGGGTTCTAGCTCAACGAAAACCTCTTTGTTTAGGGGTGAAGAAGAGCTCTGGTCTAAGAAGCTCTTTCACACGAACGAGGAGCTCTCTGAGTTTGCTCATATAGTGGATCAGCAGGATTATAGGTATAACATGATAGTTTCTTCCCTTAAGAAAACTGGTTTCGAGATAGACCAGCTTGATGCGGTTGTGGGTAGGGGAGGACTGCTTGACCCATTGGAGAGTGGGACGTATGTGGTAGATGATGTACTGATTAGGGACCTCAAGCGTGGAAAACCCTGGGAACACGCATCGAATTTGGGGGGAATAATAGCGAGAAAGATAGCAGATAGTGTAGGTATCCCTGCTTTTGTTGTTGACCCGGTTTCTGTAGATGAGTTTGAGGAAGTTTCCCGTATAACTGGTATGCCGGAGATAGAGAAAAGGAGTCTTTCTCATGCGTTGAACATAAAGGCGGTTGTGAGGCGTGCAGCGGCTAGGATGGGCAAACCATACGATGAGCTTAACTTCATCATTGCTCATTTGGGTGGAGGGATATCAGTTGCTGCACACAAGAGGGGTAGGATGATAGATGTAAATAATGCGAATGAGTTAGGTCCATTTTCTCCGGAGAGGACGGGGGGATTACCTGCAGTAGATATAATAAAAATGGCGTATTCTGGTAAGTACACATATAAAGAGCTGAGGTCTAAACTTGTTGGAAAGGGGGGACTTGTTGCTTACCTTGGCACGAATGATGTGAGGAAGGTAAAGGAGATGATAGCCCAAGGGAACATGAATGCAGCCCTTGTGTATGAAGCTATGGCTTATCAGGTAGCAAAAGAGATAGGTGCAATGGCTGCTGCATTGGAAGGTAATGTTGATGCCATACTCATTACGGGTGGTGTAGCATACAACGGTGACTTTGTGGATATGATAAGAAAAAGGGTGGAATTTATAGCGCCAGTTGAAGTTTTCCCAGGTGAAGATGAGATGCGAGCCCTTGCCGAAGGCGCGTTGAGGGTGCTTAAAGGAGAGGAAGAGCCGAAACTCTATAAAAGGTAGGTGTGAATTGTGCCTATAAGAACCTTGGATGAATTGAAGAATGCGGCAAAGGGTGTGGGAAGGCTTTCTATTGCTATTGCAGTGGCAGATGATAAAGATGTGTTAGAAGCAGTAAAGATGGCAATGGATTTTGGTATAGTTTCACCTATACTTGTTGGGAGAAAAACAAGGATTGAAACGATGCTGAAAGGCCTTTCGATAAATGTTGCAGATGTAGAGATAGTGGATCTAGAGGATGATGCTGAGGCATCTTTGGAGGCGGTGAGGCTTGTAAGTAGTGGTAAGGCGTCTTTGCTTATGAAGGGTATGGTAAAGACTGCAACTTTTCTGAAGGCGGTGCTGAATAAGGAAGTAGGATTAAGGACCGGTAGAATTTTGAGCCATGTCTTTCTAATAGAGCTGCCCTATGCAGGTAGGTTTTATGGAATAGCTGATGGCGGTATAAATATGTATCCTACGTTACAGGAAAAAGTTCAAATATTACAGAACACGGTGATGCTGTATCATGCCCTTGGTTATGAAATTCCTAAGGTAGCGGTGTTGGCGGCGGTGGAAGTAGTGAATCCGGATATGCCAGCGACGATAGATGCGGCTGCGTTGTCCAAGATGGTGGACAGGAAGCAGATAAAGGGAGTGGAGGTAGATGGGCCTTTGGCGTTGGATAATGCGGTTAGTGAGGTAGCTGCGCGGCACAAGGGTATAGAGAGTTCTGTTGCTGGTAAGGCAGACATATTGCTCGTTCCTGATATAGAGGTAGGTAATATGACGGGCAAGGTTATGTTGGAGATGTCTGGTGGTAGGGGAGCAGGACTTGTTGTTGGTGCTAAAAGGCCTGTTGTCTTGACTTCTCGCATAGATACACCTGAGACACGGTTTTTGTCTATCTGTCTTGGTGTTGTTGCTACCAAAATTATAAAATAAATCAGGAGGTGTTCTTTATGATAAAGACGTTAGATGCTTTGTTACAGAGGGCAAGAGATGTTGGCCCTCTAACGATATCTGTTGCGGTGGCACAGGACCTTGATGTCCTTGAGGCGGTTGATAAAGCAAGGGAAGAGGGAATATGTAAGGCTATCCTTGTAGGTGCCAAAAAGGGGATAGAGGATGAGGCGGAGAAGGGCGGAATAGAGCTCAAAGATTATGAGATAGTGGATATAGAGGATGATGCTGAGGCATCTTTGGAGGCGGTGAGGCTTGTAAGTAGTGGTAAGGCGTCTTTGCTTATGAAGGGTATGGTAAAGAC
>JAGHAJ010000208.1 GCA_021161545.1 Synergistota bacterium
GGAAGCTCAGATAAACCTATATACATACTTATCACTAACAATGGTATTTACTTTAAAGATGCATCTACACTATGGGGGAAATCTGTCTGGGAAGCGGATAACATGATAAAAGAGATGGAGAGAGACCCAGATATACATACAGCAATTATAGGCAGAGGTGGAGAAAATCTGGTAAAGTTCTCGTGCATAATAGTCGATAAGGGCAGAGCTCCCGGTTATGGTGGAAGTGGAGCTGTTTTTGGAAGCAAGAAATTAAAGGCAGTAGCAGTAAGAGGTAAGGCCCCTATATATGTGCACGACCCCGAATTATTCATGCAAAAGGTGAAGCATACTAACAGTATATTTGAGAAAAGCAGGGTAGTAAAGATACACAGAGAAGGTGGAACACTACACGCATATACGATTACAGGAGAACTTAGAGGACATGGAGTAAGAAACATGTCAAGTGAATTCTGGAGTAATGAAGATATATCACACATAACAAGAGAAAAATTTGATACTTCATTCATGGTAAGGAGGCATTCCTGTTTTGGATGTCCCGTATACTGCAGCGCAATCTACAATGTAAATGGCAATTACTGTGAAGGTGTGCAAGCAAATATGGTAAGGGCATTTGCTACAAACATGGATATCAAAGATCCAGAAGCTGTCCTGAGAGCCAACATTAAAGTAAACAATTACGGCCTCGACTGCGACCACACATCAGCAGTTATATCCTGGGCAATAGAGTGCTACGAAAATGGCATCGTAGACAAGCACGACACTGGTGGAATAGAATTAAGATGGGGTAAACACAAATCTGTGCTAAAGCTAATAGATATGATAGCCAACAAAGAGGGTTTTGGAGAGATACTCGCCAACGGTGTATATGAGGCTTCAAAGATTATTGGAAGGGGTTCAGAGCGGTTTGCCTTAATCGTAAAGAAAAACAATTTAATGGAAGCTGCAATGCGGTCTCACAAGGCATGGTCTTTGGGCATAATAACAAGTACAAAAGGAGGAGGACACACAAGGGGAGCACCGGGGCTGGAATCTTGTAAAATACCTCCAGAAGTAAGTAAGAAAATCCTTGGCATAGGTGACATCAGTGATCCAACCAAATACGAGAACAAAGCCGAGCTCGTGGTATGGCAGGAGAAGTACAAAGCTGTAATTGATTCTATGGGTATATGTAGTCTTCCAAGCATGTGGCAGGATATAGAACTATTCCAGCCAGATGAGATAGCAGAAATCTATTACGCACTAACTGGAAGATATGTATCAGGTAATGAACTTATGCAAACAGGACTAAAAATACAAAACATAGAGAGGGCATTCAACTTACTACATGCCAGTTTTGACAGAAAAGACGACTATCCACCCCAAAAACTCGTAAACATACCCATAGACAAAGGTATATACACTGGTCAACGGTTAGAGTTAGAGAACTGGGAAAAGATGTTGGACAGCTACTACAAAATCCACAATTGGGATGTAGAAACAGGACGACCAACAGAGAAGATACTCAGAAAACTCGGTCTGACAGAAGTCCTGAAAAAACTGAAAGATAACGGCATATATTTAGAGGGAGAAAAAACAGAATGAAATTAGAAGTAAATGCAAAAAAGTGTGTAGGGTGTCGCATATGTGAGCTAATCTGTTCTTTCCATCACTGTAATTGCTTTAGTCCAGAGAAATCCGATATAAGGGTATCTTTCGATAAAAATTACAATCTTACAATAAAAACAAACGTATTATCAACATGCGACTACTGTGGGATGTGCCTTGAAGTATGCCCCACAGGCGCCATCAGCATAAAGTAAACTACTACCCAGATGTAGCCCTTTCATATTCCTCAAGTAGGGTATCGATAAGCTCTTTGACGGAGAGTATCTTATCAATTCTATAAGCATTGGCACCTGCAAAGGCAAAGCCATAATCCATCCTCCCCATCTTTGCATTCGCCAGTGCAAAAGCTATACAATAAGGAGCTTTATGATAATCACACGGTTTTAAGCACTTCCAAAAGCACTTAAAAGGTTTCTTTACGCCCCTTGCAACATCATCCAGAAACTTATTCCTTATAGCTCTACCGGGCAACCCTAAGGGGCTATCTATTATTATGAGATCTTCTCTTTTACAGTCGAGATACATCTGTTTGAAGGCATCATCGGCATCGCACTCGTGCGTAGCCACGAATCTCGTGGCCATCTGTACCCCACTGGCACCCATATTCATATATTTGTATATATCATATCCTGTATATATCCCTCCAGCAGCGATGACAGGAATTCTAACACTAAGTCTTTCCTCAAATAGTTTAACTGCAGATATGACATCCACCAGAATCTTATCAAGAGAAAACCTCGGGTCATCTATCTGCTCCTTCTTAAATCCAAGGTGTCCACCAGCCAGAGGTCCTTCCACTACAACACCATCGGGAACCCTATCATAATGCTTCAACCAATAATCAAATATTATCTTCATTGCCCTTGCGGAAGAGACTATAACCATTATCTTGGTTTTAAGGGTATCCATACCTCTCTCAACAAGAGACTTAGGAAACCTAAGTGGCAAACCCGCACCAAGGAATAAGACATCAATTTCCTCCTCAATAGATGTAAGAAGGAGTTCATCATAGTCTGAAAGTGCAACCATGAGATTCACACCTATAACACCATTACTCATCTTCCTTGCTTTCCTTATTTCTTTTCTTAGAGCTCTCTGGTTGGCCTCCCTATAATTAGTAC
>JAGHAJ010000047.1 GCA_021161545.1 Synergistota bacterium
TAGGAGGTCTATTGCAAGGGCAAGGTCTGCTACAAAACCAAGCGCATGGTAATAGATGATCATAAAGCCAAGAACCAGTATTACACCAACGATACCTGCAATCACACCTCTATGGATAGAATCTCTACCCAGTGTAGGACCAATCGTCCTGTTCTCTATGATATTGACCTTAACCGGAAGCGCACCAGCTCTCAGAAGGATAGCAAGCTTCTGTGCCTCTCTCAGCGTGAAGTTACCAGTTATCTGCGCCCTACCGCCCATTATGACTTCCTGAACAACAGGTGCAGATATAACCACACCATCCAACACTATTGCAAGAGGCCTTTGCACATTAAGCCTCGTGGCCTCCTCAAATTTTTTCGCACCAACACTATTAAATTCAAGACTAACAACCGGCCTGCTAAACCTGTCGTATGCGGTCCTCGCATCTTTCAGGTACTTACCGGTAAGGTATGTCTTGCCAAGTATGTAAGGCACCGTCCTATCACGGTTAAAGTGGAGACTGTAGTCGGGATGCGATGTAGCTATCCTCTTAAATTCTGCCAGCATCTTGTTGTATTCCTTCATGGCATCCTCGTAGTTCTTGACTGCCTGTTCATATTCCTTTTGGCTACTGTAGTTCAACCTCTTGGGTTTAATCGGAGCCCTATCTCCTATCTTTATTACCTGTTTAAACTCAAGCAGTGCCGTCTTTCCTATGAGATCTATCGCTGCCTCCGGGTCTTTTACACCGGGAAGATCTATTATGACGCGTGTATTACCTTCCTTTTGAATAAGAGGCTCTGTCACTCCAAACTGGTCTATCCTGTTCCTTATGACCGCGATAACCCTGTCTATGGAGTCTGATGTTAAGGGAGCCTCAGGTGTGCCGACAGCCTGCAGCACTATGTGAGACCCTCCTTTCAGGTCAAGACCAAGGTTTATCGTCTTACTTACAGGATACATGATGTAAAATGCGATGACAACAACAGCGATAATACCAAGCACCTTTAACAAGTTTCTCTTCATCTATACCTACCCCCTACAGTAGTTTTACCCCGTTGATAATCAGGCGAAAATTACAGCCCAGCAGGTTAGAAGCCTTCCTTGAGACAAGCATCCTGCTCAAAAATATCTCAAAGTACTCCATTACCTGAGATATTGCAGTGTCTATCTCGAGGGACAAAGTTATTGCCTTTCCCGAAGGGTCAATGGAAAGCCTGGAATCATGGACAGCATAGTTCACTCTATCATGGATATCAAACGTGCTTATATCCGGATTTCTAACCCTACTTCTGTGTACATCTGCCTTATCTGCTATAACGAGTGCAGCTGTTATGGGGTCTGTGACATTTCCCCCTTCATCCTCTTCATGATTGCCTATAGCAGTTATCACCTTACCTACCTCTACTGGTGGCATGCCCATCTCATCCAGAAGCTTAAAGGATATAATAGCACCTGACCTCGAATGCCCTTGCCTACCCACAACATTACCTATGTCATGCATGTAGCCTGCGATCGCTGCAAGCTCAGCATCCCTTTCAGGATACCCAAGTTTCAGCAGGACATCCCTTGCCATTGACGAAACAAGCTCTGAATGCCTAAAGCTATGCTCTGTATAACCAAGGTTTGCAAGGTGAAGGTCTGCTGCTTCTATATATCCTTTTATCTTCGAGTTATTTACAACATCTGCATAAGATACCATCAAAAAGCCTCCTTTATTCAAAGAAAAAAGGCAGACGTTCCAAATACTCTATCAGGAACGCCCACCCCTCACATATTCATAGACCCATAATTAGCTCTCTGCAGAGGCTTCCTGTCTCCTGCTTGCAATAGCACTCTTAAGAACCCTTATCTTAACACCATCTGCTATCTCAAGGATAAAGCTGTCTCCCTTTATCTCTTTTACCTCGCCCCATATACCCCCAATAGTTACAACCTTATCGCCCTTGGAGAGGCTGGAAATCATCTCCTGATGCCTCTTTTTCTGTTTCTGTTGGGGTCTTATGAGCAGGAAGTAAAAAACAGCGAAGATAAGGATTAATGGTAGCAAGCCGCCCATCAACTGATTAGCATTACCCATCAACACTCCTCCTTTTTCTTATTTCATAACAACAACTATTTTAACACATGCCCTAACCTTCTACAAGAAAAAATTTGGGGGCTATGCCTTATTCGAAGAGCCCAGAACCCTTATTCTCTCTCTTACCGCCTCCGTAACTTTATCCATGCCCACCTTAAAGTACTTCCTCGGGTCTATCTGCGCAGGGTCATCGTGGAGTGCCTTTCTCAGGCCGGCAAGGAACGCTATCCTGAGGTCTGTATCTGTATTCACCTTATTAATACCGTGTCTTACCGCCTCCCTCAACACATCAAAAGGAACGCCCTTTGCCCCCTTAATGGCAGCACCATACTTGTTTGCCTCCTCAACAGTCTCTTGAACAACACTCGAAGCACCATGCAACACCAAAGGGATCGATGTAAGCTCTTTAACCTTAGCCAGTCTATCAAAATCCAGCTTCGCCTCACCTTTAAACTTAAAGGCGCCGTGGCTCGTGCCTATGGCTGGTGCAAGAAAGTCCACACCAGACCTCTCAACAAACTCCTTCGCCTCGTCTGGATTTACTAAAACGGCATCCCTCTCAGATACAGAAACATTATCTTCTACACCAACCAGCCTTCCAAGCTCCGCCTCCACAGATATGCCAGCAGCGTGTGCAATCTTCACTACCTCTGAGGTCAGCTTTAGATTTTCTTCAAACTCCTTTGCAGATGCATCTATCATTACAGAAGAATAACCAGCTTTAATAGCGGCTACCACATGCTCTATGTCATGACCATGGTCAAGGTGCAATGCTATTGGGATATCCACCTCCTCCGCAATACCAATAACCATGTCAGCAAGAACCTTTGCACCTAAAAAGAAA
>JAGHAJ010000219.1 GCA_021161545.1 Synergistota bacterium
AGAGTCAGGCTGTTATACTTGAGAGGTTTGATGATTATTGGCGTGGTCCTGCAAAGATAAAGCGGGTAGTCATCAAGTATGTAGATGAGTGGACAACAAGAAAGCTTATGCTTCAAAAGGGTGATGCCGATATAGTCTATGTTCCACCAGCGAACTTGAAAGAGGTGGAGCGTATGAAAGGAGTCAGAGTTATAAAAGGACTACCCGGGCTTATGAATGTTGTTAGTATGTGGCCATGGACAATCAATGCAAAAGGTAACCCTTACATAGGTAGTGGTAAGCTTGACGGTAATGGTATTCCTCCAAACTTCTTTTCTGATGTACATGTTAGGAGAGCATTTTCCCATCTCTTCCCCTATGAACTTTTTATAAAGAAAGCTCTAAATGGACTTGCAATAAGAAACCCAGGTCCTCTTGTTAAGGGTTTGCTTGGATACTCTGATGATCCATCCCTCTTTTATCATTTCAGCCTTAAAAAGGCAAAAGAGGAGTTCAAAAAGGCTTGGGGAGGTAAAGTGTGGGAAAAAGGATTTAAATTTAAGATATTCTACAACTCTGGTAACGACACCCGTAAGATGGCCTGTGATATGATAGCAACGTATGCAAAGATGATAAATCCCAAGTTTAAGATTGAACCGGTAGGTGTCCAGTGGTCTGCCTATCTTGAACTCTACAGAACGGAAAAGATGCCGATATTTACTATAGGTTGGCTTGCAGATTATCCTGATCCTCATAACTTTATACCTACCTACATGGGTAGTACAGGTGCATATAGTGCAAGCTTTGGTAAGGCGTATACGGAGTTTGCAAAGAAAAATGTTGATCCTCTCATAAAACAGGCTATAAAAGAAACGGATCCTAAGAAGAGAGCTGCACTATACAAGAAACTCGTTAAGATAGCCCATGACTATGCGATATCACTTTATCTCTATCAGAATATAGTCTTCCATGTTGAGAGGACATGGATAAAGGGTTGGTACTACAATGCTATAAGGCCTGGACAAGACTTCTACGCGTTGAGTAAATAGTGAAACCAATTTGGGGAGACATCTGTCTGTCTCCCCCTTTTTGATAGGGAGGTGAATCATGCTATCGTATATTCTACGGAGGCTTTTGCTTTTGCCACTTATACTCTTTGGTGTGACATTTCTTATCTTCTCTGTTTATTCTCTCTTGACCCCTCTTGAAAGGCTTGCCACTTATGTAAACAATCCAAATGCACTGAAAAGTGCTGCTGCCTCGGAAAGGCTTATAAAGAAATACCACTTGGATGATCCTTATCCTATAGGTTACTTCAGGTGGGTTGGTAAGCTACTGAAGTTTAATCTTGGATGGTCTAAGGTTGCAAATGAACCAGTGGCAGCTGCAATAGCAGAGAAGTTCCCAGCAACATTGGAGTTAGTAATATATTCTGTTATTCCGGTTGTTTTTGTTGGTATATGGTTAGGGGTGATATCGGCCGTTCATCACAATGACCCAATAGACCAGAGCTTGAGGATTATTGCAGTTATAGGTTGGTCTTTGCCGACTTTTATATTTGGTTTACTTGTTCTATTCTTTTTTTATGGTGTCTTGGGCTGGCTACCTCCGGGAAGACTTAGTGTATGGGCACAAAATATAGTTTACACAAATCCTTCTTTTCACCACTATACAGGGCTTGTGACAATAGATGCTCTGTTAAATGGTTATGGATATGTGTTTTTGGATGCTTTGCGGCATTTGATAGCTCCGATAATAACGCTTTCTTATGTTTCATGGGCGTATTTGCTAAGAATTGCACGTTCCAGCATGCTTGAAACCTTGAGAAAGGATTATATAAGGACAGCAAGGGCAAAAGGCGTAGATGAGAGGACTGTAATATGTAAGCATGCAGAGAGAAACGCTTTAATACCTGTTGTTACTGTGGCTGGTATGATGGTGGTTCAGATGCTTGGCGGAGTGGTAATTACAGAAACAATTTTCAACTTTCCTGGTCTTGGACAATGGGCAGCGATGGCAGCTCAGCAGTTGGATTATGCTTCTATTTTGGGTTTTTCCCTTTTATTTGCATTTATAATGGTAGTGGGAAATCTCGTAGTGGATGTTTCTTATGCCCTTATAGACCCGCGAGTGAGATTGGAGTGAATATGCCATGCGAAGGGTTATAAGAAAGCTGTTAGGCAATACAGCTTCTTTAGTGGGAATAGTTCTGCTTATTTTTTTTATCGTTATAGCTATACTTGCTCCTGTTATTGCTCCTCCACTTTCTGATGATCCATATCAGGTTCCAAGGATGTCATGGAACGTTAATCCTCAACCACCCGGTACGCCAATGTCAGATAATATGAGAGAGATATATAAGCAGATGGGTAAAGAGGTGAAATTGACTAAGGCGTTGCTTGGGACAGAGCAGGGTGGCTACGATATATTTTATGGGCTTGTGTGGGGTACAAGGACGGCCTTTAAAGTAGGTATAATAACAGTTGGAAGTGCTATGATAATAGGATTATTTGTAGGCTCTATTGCTGCTTACTTTGGTGGATGGCTTGATGAGGTGTTAATGAGAATTACTGATATATTTTTGTCTTTTCCCTTTCTTGTTGCTGCGATGGTGCTTACTACCATCCTGGGAAAAGGGTTAGATAAGGTCATAATAGCGCTTATTGTTTTTGGATGGATGGGATATGCGAGGGTTATAAGGGGTAGCATCCTTGCAGTTAAGGAGGATGTCTATGTTATGGCTGCAAAAGCACTTGGTGTAAAGGATGGTAGAATAATACTGAGGCATTTGCTACCTAACACTATATTTCCTGTGCTGGTTCAAGCTTCTATGGATACAGGTTCTATGGTAGTTACTGCCTCTGCTTTGAGCTTCCTTGGTGTGGGAGCGCCTGAAGGGTATGCGGATTGGGGGCAGATGGCAAGCTTTGCGAGAAATTGGATTGTTGGCTCTCCAGGACATGCCTTTCAATACTGGTATACTGTCTTTTTCCCAGCGTTGTTTATAGCGCTTTTTGTCCTTGCATGGAACTTGATAGGCGATACGCTGAGAGATGTTCTTGATCCCAGGTTAAGGGGAGAGTTATGATGAGAGAACCTTTGTTGAAGGTCAGGGGATTACAGACGCATTTTTTTACAGAAGATGGTGTGGTAAAAGCGGTTAGGGGCGTTGATTTTGAGGTGTATGAGGGGGAAACCTTAGGGATAGTTGGGGAATCTGGTTGTGGTAAGAGTGTAACAGCGCTCTCTATAATGGGTCTTGTGGATTATCCTGGGAAGATTGTTGAGGGTGAGATCATTTTCAAGGGAGAGGACCTTACCAAGAAGAGTTATGAAGAAATGAGGCATATCCGTGGAAAAGAAATTGCAATGATCTTTCAGGAGCCTATGACTGCTTTAAATCCTGTTTTTACGATAGGTTATCAAATATCAGAAGCGCTTATGATACAGTTGAAGATGAGTGAGAAAGAGGCAATGAAACAGTCTGTTGAGCTCCTTAGAAAGGTTGGAATACCTATTCCTGAACAGAGGGTATACGAATATCCACACCAGTTAAGTGGCGGTATGAGACAGAGAGCTATGATAGCTATGGCTCTTTCATGTAATCCCTCCCTGATTATAGCGGATGAACCTACTACTGCACTTGATGTTACAATTCAGGCTCAGATACTGGATTTGATGAAATCTTTACAGCAAGAGTATGGTGCTTCTCTGATAATGATAACTCATGACCTTGGAGTAATAGCTGAAATTGCGGATAGAGTGGTTGTGATGTATGCAGGCAAGGTGGTGGAATATGCGGACGTTAAGACGATATTTCATAGGCCGCTACATCCATACACATTTGGACTCTTGACTTCTATACCAAGATTGGATGTCGAGATGGAAAGGTTAAATGCCATACCAGGGGTTGTTCCTGACCCATTGCGCTTTCCTCCTGGTTGTGGCTTTAATACAAGATGCTCGTATGTACTGGATAGATGTAGAGAGGAGGATCCACCCCTTGTTGAGGTAGAGGAGGGACATTGGGTAAGATGCTGGAATATGGATGCTGTAAGAGGAGAAGTTCAAAAAGGGCTATTGGTAGAGGTGTAGAAAATGGAAAGGCCGCTATTGGAGGTTAGGCACCTTGTAAAGTATTTCCCTATAAGGAGAGGTGTGTTTAGGAGAACTGTAGGATGGATAAAGGCAGTGGATGATATTTCCTTTGATGTGTATGAGGGGGAAACTCTTGGATTGGTTGGAGAATCTGGGTGTGGGAAGACTACTACAGGGCTTACTATTCTCAGGTTAGAGGAACCAACCTCTGGGAAAGTGGTGTTTCAAGGTAAGAATCTTGCTGAGCTTCCTCCAGAGGAGATGCGAAAAGAACGCAGGAATTTACAGATTATATTTCAGGACCCATACAGCTCACTTGATCCAAGGATGAGAATTAAGGATATAGTATCTGAGGGATTGCTGAGTCACAACCTTTATGATAGGAAACGAAGGGTAAAGGTAGTTGGAGACCTACTTCAGAAGGTTGGATTATCCCCAGAATACATGAATAGATTTCCACACGAGTTTAGTGGTGGTCAAAGGCAGAGAATAGGTATAGCAAGGGCTCTTGCGCTTAATCCTAAACTTATTGTCTGTGATGAGGCTGTTTCTGCATTGGATGTTTCTATAAGGTCTCAGGTTATAAACCTTCTTGAAGATTTGCAAAAGGAATTTGGTTTGACCTATATATTTATTGCTCATGATTTGAGTGTGATAAAGCACATAAGTGACAGGATAGTGGTTATGTATCTGGGAAAGATAGTAGAAGTAGCTCCCAAGAAGAATCTATTTGATAAACCATTGCATCCCTATACGAAAGCTCTGATTTCGGCTGTTCCTGTTCCTAACCCGGATTTTAGAAAGCATAGAATTATACTTCAGGGAGACGTGCCGAGCCCTGCCAATCCCCCTCAAGGATGTAGATTCCATCCAAGGTGCCCGAATGCAATGGATGCATGTAGGACGCAAGAACCCCAAATGGTAGAGGTTGAAGATGGGCACTTTGTAGCGTGTCATCTCTATAAAGGTTAGGTTATTGCATGCTACTTAACCTCATTGCAATTGCGGCAAATACGGGTAGGGTAATGAGGCTTAAAAGGTATATGGTTAGTGTGGATTGACTTGTGATATTGTAATTTCCTCCAAACAATCGTGTAAGTAGCGTTATGTTTAAAGCAGAGGGTTGTGCAGATTCCAGTATTAGGAGAAATTTCATATATCTTGGCATAGGTAAGAAATAAGCCACTACTACGAATACCAAGGGCACAAGTATTAGCTTTATTATCCCAGCAGGTAGGGCGTATCGAAACTGAAAAGATCTTTCTTTCCTTAGAGAGAAATACAGTATTCCCCCAAGGGTAAACAGTATGAGCTGTATTGTCATGTTGCCTACTTTTTCAAAAGCGTGTAGCAGGATGGTTGGTACGCAGGTATCTATATGCAATATTACCATTGACATAGATATTATCAATGCTATGAGTGGAGAACTTATTAGGTGTTTTAGCTTGAACTCAGTTTCGCCGGAGAATAAGTATTTTGATATGCTTATCATGGATGGTCCATAGAGCATAGTAAACAGAAATATGTAAACAAAGTATTCAGATGCAGTTTCCTCAGGGAAAAGTGTGGCAACTAAAACTAACGGGAGGTATGCACCATTGTGAAAGCCGGCAAGCATTGTGAATTCCTTCTTATATGTAGTTCTTTTGTTTATGTGTAAGTATATCATGGCCATTATGCTTCCAGCACCTAATACTGCGAAGTTTATGATGGGTAGCACCCACCAGTAGGGTGTGTGCATTACTGCAGGAAACTTCTTTATAACGCTACTGAATATGAGAAGAGGATATATAACATTTATGGTTAACTTACTTAGATACATGGTGCTCTCCTCTGGCAATATCTTGAGATGGAAAGCGACTATACCTATAAATGAGATGGTTATTACTTCTGCCAATGCCTTCAGAATTATTATTATGGTCATTTTTTACCTCCTTCACAGGAAGTATTTTAACATATTGTGTAAGTTCCATAATACTTGATATCCTGTTGTTTAATTACTCGTTGCTCCGTGCCATCCTCGCTTCTGCTTCGCTTCTTTTGATATCCCCTTTATGTTTTTGAATATTTATGGTATTATTAAAATAATGGAGATTAGAATATAATAAGGA